>CAUTXU010000026.1:0-15590 GCA_963542415.1 uncultured Streptococcus sp. | reverse complement strand
ATAACGTAACTGTTTCTGTTCTTTTTTCATGAGTTTCCTCCTAATCATTATCCTGATCTTTCTTAGCTTTTGCAATGCGACGGGAGATGAGGAACTGTATGCTCGCTCCGAAGAAAATAGAACCGAGAATGCTTGATACACCATTTCTTATAGTGAGAAGAGAATGAAAATAGTCCTGACCTTCACCTATGAGTATATCGAGAAGAGGAGTTATAAAAAATATCCATAGACCAAAGAACAAACCTGCTTTCAGACCTGGGTAGCGAAGTTGCTTACTTTCTTTCTCACTCAGCATATCTGGTTCGATAGTTGTAATTCCTGTTTTTTTCATTTGGTAGGTGACATAGCCAGCAGCGATGAGGGCAATCACTAAAATCAGAGGAGGATAGATTAGAGCCACTTCTTGAGGATATTTATAGGCCAGAAGGAGTGGAATAAGATTTCCGAAAATCATCAGATAAAAGAGGAAGATAAAGACTTGATTGCCGATACGATCAGCCTCGCGTCGTTTGTATTCGTCAAGTGGATCAGAAATACCGTATGTACGCTTGATCAGTTTTTCAGTGAAGGTTTCTTTTTTCATAAGTTTGCTCCTTTTTTAAAAATCATCCTCCCAAAAGAGACTGTTGAGGTCAGTTTGGAGGCTGCGGGCGAGATTGAGACAGAGTTCCAGGGTTGGATTGTACTTGTCGTTCTCAATCATGTTGATAGTTTGTCTCGAGACACCGATATCTTTGGCGAGCTCGAGCTGGGAAATGCCCAGTTCCTTGCGAAATTCTTTCACACGATTCATCTGTTCTCCTTTCTGATTTGTGTCGTATATATTTGACCACATTATATTCTTCTATAGAGCGAATGTCAAGCATATTTGACATATTTCTTAAAGAAATCTTACTTGGGTAAATTCCCAAACTAAGTTCCACCTCTAATCCAAGTGGAAGTTAGTCTGATAAAAATCCTAAAAACCAGTGGAAATCCGTGTCAGGGTAAGTTCCACTGGTTTTAATCATGCTTGATTTCATTGCTTTTGTAACCAAAAAGAATCGAAAAAAAGAGCGCACAAAATCCTCTCATCTGAAAGCGTTTCAGATTAAGTTCCGCTATGGTGGAAGTTAGTGTGAGACGTTTGAATGCGGTTAAAGGTTAGTTTTTAGAATTTATGTTGGAGTAATTTAGACGACTGGCAGACGTCTTCTGCAGGTATTTTAGAAATACCTAGAAGCTTAGGAATCTCTTCTCCATAGGTAAAGGCAAAGAGCTCATAGGCTGACTTTCCATTCAAAGCAGCACGTTTGACGCTGTTGACATGCGAACAGACGAGATTGATGTCCTCTTGAGTTAAGTTGTCAAAAGAAGTTCCTTTAGGTAGAATGTCACGAATCAGCGTGTGATTTTTCTCAATTCTCCCTTTCTGGTCAGAGCGATTAGGGTCACAAAAGAAGAGTTTACTCTCTCCTCGCACATCCATTTCGATATCATCAACCCTGGCAAACTCTCCACCATTATCGGTAAGAATGACAGGAAAGAGTTGGAAGAAATCTTTGTCAGCTTGGTGAAGAGTGTTTTTGATGTCATAGAGGTGTTTGGTAACCTCAAGGGCAGTTTTATTATCCAGAAGTCTAGCGAAGATAAAGTTACAGAAAGATAGATTGAAGGTGAGTAGGACTTTACCTCCCATCCTCCCCAGAACTGTATCCATTTCTAGCCAAGAGTCTAGTTGATTAAGGGCTAAATAGTTTTGGAAATCCTCATAGGAACGTCCTTTTTTAGCTTCTTTAGGGATGGAAGGTAGCTTACTTTTCCGTCTTTCTTTGAATTTAACGGCTCTGGCTAGGTCAATAGGAGCGATAGATAGGTATCCTTTTCGGATATGTCGATAGACAGTTGAGGAGCTGACATCAAGGTTATGAGTTTTGAGGATATGATAGATGTGTTGTCCCTTTTTAACACCATCAGAAATGACTTTGTCCATGTCCCAGAAGGTCTTGGAATTGAGGGGAGTTCCTTCACGAGCTTCGACAAGAGTTTGTTCGTATTGTTTTTGAGCTTGTTTAGCGAGGTAGAAGATCTTCTTATAGCCACAATTCTGTCTTCTTTTAGGGCATCCATTACAGACAAAGGGAGCTTTGTCGAGTAAAGGGCAAGGAAGGTTATCGCATGTAGACTCTCGGACTTGTCTGTTTCGTTTGACTTCTTTGGAGACAGTAGTTGGGTCTTTTAGAATGGATTGTCCGATAGCTTTGAAGGTTTCACCGCGCTCTAAGCCCAGTTGGATATCGTTACGGTCTGAAAGGGTAAGGTGTTTATGTTTTGTCATAGTGAGCCTCATTTCTAACTCAAACGTCTCATACTTAATTCCACCATAAAAATCCGTTTTAGACTAATTTCCACTTTGGTCAGGCAAGTGGAAGTTACTTTGAGAAGTTACGGAAATCTTACTTGTTTTTGGCCTATTTGTCTGACTAGTGCAAGCTGGTCGGATTTGTGGTAAAATAGATAAGATATGACAAAAGAATTTCATCATGTAACGGTCTTACTCCACGAAACGATTGATATGCTTGACGTAAAGCCTGACGGTATCTACGTTGATGCGACTTTGGGTGGAGCAGGCCATAGCGAATATTTATTAAGTAAATTAAGTGAAAAAGGCCATCTCTATGCCTTTGACCAGGACCAGAATGCCATTGACAATGCACAACAACGCTTGGCACCTTACATCGAAAAGGGAATGGTGACCTTTATCAAGGATAACTTCCGTCATTTACAGGCACGTTTGCGCGAAGCTGGTGTTCAGGAAATTGATGGAATTTGTTATGACTTGGGAGTGTCTAGTCCTCAATTGGACCAGCGTGAGCGTGGTTTTTCTTATAAAAAGGATGCGCCACTGGACATGCGGATGAATCAGGAAGCTAGTCTGACAGCCTATGAAGTGGTGAATCACTATGACTATCATGACTTGGTTCGTATTTTCTTCAAGTATGGTGAGGATAAATTCTCTAAACAGATTGCGCGTAAGATTGAACAGGCACGTGAAGTCAAGCCGATCGAGACAACGACTGAGTTGGCAGAGATTATCAAGTCTGCTAAGCCTGCTAAGGAACTCAAGAAGAAGGGCCATCCTGCCAAGCAGATTTTCCAGGCCATTCGAATTGAAGTCAATGATGAACTGGGAGCGGCAGATGAATCTATCCAGCAGGCTATGGACATGTTGGCTCTGGATGGTAGAATTTCAGTGATTACCTTTCATTCCCTGGAAGACCGCTTGACCAAGCAATTGTTCAAGGAAGCTTCAACAGTTGAAGTTCCAAAAGGCTTGCCCTTCATCCCAGATGATCTCAAGCCCAAGATGGAATTGGTGTCCCGTAAGCCAATCTTGCCAAGTGCAGAAGAATTAGAAGCCAATAACCGCTCGCACTCAGCTAAGTTGCGCGTGGCCAGAAAAATTCACAAGTAAGAGGAAAAAATGGTAGATAAGAAAGAAACAACCAGTCAATTCTTGCAGAGTCGTATAAAAAAATTCTCCCGTGTGGAGAAGGCTTTTTATCTTTCCATTGCGTTTACGGCTCTCGTTTTAGCAGTGAGTATTATTTTTATGCAGACACGACTCTTGCAAGTGCAAAGTGATTTGACAAAAATCAATGCGCAGATAGAGGAGAAGAAGACAGAGCTGGACGATGCCAAGCAGGAAGTGAATGAATTGATTCGTTCAGAGCGCTTGAAAGAGATTGCAGATAAAAAAGATTTGAAATTGAATAACGAAAATATCCGAACAGCGGAGTAAGATATGAAATGGACAGAAAAAATAACCCGATTTGCGATAAGAAATCGTAAATCTCCAGCAGAAAACCGTAGAATAGTCGGTAAGTACATCAGTTTGTTAGCTGTCGTACTTTTCGCTATCTTTTTGGTCAATTTTGCTGTTATTATCGGGAGTGGTAGTAAATTTGGAGCGGACCTAGTAAAAGAAGCTAAGAAAGTTCATCAAATAACTCGCACAGTTCCTGCTAAGCGTGGGACCATCTATGACCGAAATGGAGTACCCATCGCTGAAGATGCGACTTCATATAATGTGTATGCTGTTATTGATAAAAAATACAAGTCAGCAACAGGAAAAATTCTTTATGTAGAGGATTCTCAGTTTAATAAGGTAGCAGAAGTTTTCCACAAATATTTGGATATGGATGAAGCTTATGTAAAAGAGCAGCTGGCTCAACCAAATTTGACCCAAGTTTCTTTTGGTGCAAAAGGAAATGGGATTACCTATGCCAATATGATGGCTATTAAAAAGGATTTAAAAGACGCTAGTGTTGAAGGAATTGACTTTACAACTAGCCCTAACAGAAGCTATCCAAATGGACAATTTGCTTCTAGTTTTATTGGTTTAGCCCAACTTCATGAAAATGAGGATGGCAGCAAGAGTTTGTTAGGAACTTCTGGTTTAGAGAGTTCCTTGAATACTATTCTTGCAGGGACAGATGGGATTATTACCTATGAAAAAGATCGTTTAGGAAATATCGTCCCAGGTACAGAACAGGTATCGCAGAAGACTGTGAATGGTAAGGATGTCTATACAACATTGTCTAGTCCGCTCCAATCTTTCATGGAAACTCAGATGGATGCCTTTCTAGAAAAAGTAAAAGGTAAGTACATGACCGCGACCTTGGTCAGTGCAAAGACCGGTGAAATCCTTGCTACCACCCAACGACCTACCTTTAATGCAGATACTAAGGATGGTATCACCAAAGACTTTGTTTGGCGTGATATTCTTTATCAAAGTAACTATGAACCAGGATCAGCCATGAAGGTTATGACGTTAGCTTCTTCTATTGATAATAATACCTTCCCAAGTGGAGAATACTTCAATAGCAGTGAATTTAAAATAGCGGATGTGACGATTCGAGATTGGGATGTTAATGATGGTTTGACTACTGGTGGGATGATGACTTTCTTACAAGGTTTCGCTCACTCCAGTAATGTTGGAATGAGTCTACTTGAACAAAAAATGGGAGATGCTACTTGGTTGGATTATCTAAACCGCTTTAAATTTGGGGTCCCAACTCGCTTTGGCTTGACAGATGAATACGCTGGTCAACTTCCAGCTGATAATATTGTTAGTATTGCTCAAAGCTCATTTGGGCAAGGAATTTCAGTGACACAAACACAAATGCTTCGTGCCTTTACAGCTATTGCTAATGATGGAGTTATGTTAGAACCTAAATTTATCAGTGCCTTATATGACCCAAATGACCAATCTGTTCGGAAATCTCAAAAAGAGATTGTAGGAAATCCTGTTTCTAAAGATGCAGCCAGTCTAACTCGAACCAACATGGTTTTGGTAGGAACAGATCCAGTATATGGAACTATGTATAATCATAAGACAGGGAAACCAACTGTAACTGTTCCTGGTCAAAATGTAGCCATCAAGTCCGGTACGGCCCAAATCGCTGACGAGAAAAATGGAGGCTACTTGGTTGGTTCTACCAACTACATTTTCTCGGTTGTGGCTATGAACCCTGCTGAAAATCCTGACTTTATCTTGTATGTAACAGTTCAACAACCTGAACATTATTCAGGTATCCAGTTAGGGGAATTTGCCAATCCAATCTTGGAGCGGGCTTCAGCTATGAAAGAATCTCTCAATCTTCAATCTCCAGCCAAGAATTTAGATAAAGTTACGACAGAATCTTCTTATGCAATGCCTAGCATTAAGGATATTTCACCTGGTGATTTGGCGGAAGCCTTACGCCGAAATATTGTGCAACCAATCGTTGTTGGTACTGGAACAAAGATTAAAGAATCATCTGTAGAAGAAGGGACCAATCTTGCACCAAACCAACAAGTTCTCCTTTTATCGGATAAGGTAGAAGAAATTCCAGACATGTATGGCTGGAAAAAAGAGACTGCCGAGACCTTTGCTAAATGGTTGGATATTGAACTGGAATTTGAAGGTTCAGGTTCCGTTGTTCAGAAGCAAGATGTTCGGACTAATACAGCTATCAAAAACATTAAAAAAATTAAATTAACTTTAGGAGACTAATATGTTTATTTCCATCAGTGCTGGAATTGTGACATTTTTACTAACTTTAGTAGGAATTCCGGCCTTTATCCAATTTTATAGAAAGGCGCAAATTACAGGCCAGCAGATGCATGAGGATGTCAAACAGCACCAGGCAAAAGCTGGGACTCCTACAATGGGAGGTTTGGTTTTCTTAATTGCTTCTGTTTTAGTTGCTTTCTTTTTCGCCCTATTTAGTAATCAACTCAGCAATAATGTCGGTATGATTTTATTTATCTTGGTTCTTTATGGTTTAATCGGATTTTTAGATGACTTCCTTAAGGTCTTCCGAAAAATCAATGAGGGGCTAAATCCCAAGCAGAAATTGGCTCTTCAGCTTCTAGGTGGCGTCATTTTCTACCTTTTCTATGAGCGCGGTGGCGATATGCTTTCTGTCTTTGGTTACCAACTGCATCTAGGGATTTTCTATATTGTCTTCGCTCTTTTCTGGCTAGTCGGTTTTTCAAACGCAGTAAACTTGACAGACGGAATTGATGGTCTAGCTAGTATTTCCGTTGTGATTAGTTTGTCTGCCTATGGAGTTATTGCCTATGTGCAAGGTCAGATGGATATTCTTCTAGTGATTCTTGCCATGATTGGTGGTTTGCTTGGTTTCTTTGTCTTTAACCATAAGCCTGCTAAGGTCTTTATGGGAGATGTGGGAAGTTTGGCTCTCGGTGGAATGCTGGCAGCTATCTCTATGGCTCTCCACCAAGAATGGACTCTCTTGATTATCGGAATTGTTTATGTCTTTGAAACAACTTCAGTCATGATGCAAGTCAGTTACTTCAAAATGACTGGTGGTAAACGTATTTTCCGTATGACGCCTGTGCATCACCATTTTGAGCTTGGAGGATTGTCTGGTAAAGGAAATCCTTGGAGCGAGTGGAAGGTTGATTTCTTCTTTTGGGGAGTAGGGCTTCTAGCAAGTCTCCTGACCCTAGCAATTTTATATTTGATGTAAGAATGGCACCCTGATATTTCAGGGTGTTTTTACATTCTAAAAAACTTTGGTCAATTAAAGTCAAAATCCTTGACCTTTTCTGACTAATGTAGTATATTATGAACGTAAGGTAAATGAAAGCCTTACTAGAACACTTATACTCAATGAAAATCAACGAGCAAACTAGGAAGTGCTCAAAACACTGTTTTGAGGTTACAGATAGAACTGACGTGGTTTGAAGAGATTTTCGAAGAGATTAGTTAAAGTAAAATAGAAAGAGGTGTGTCTATGTTTAATCTAGAAATCTTCAGAAGTAAAGATAGTCTACTCCTGCTTGAAAAAGAAAAACCAGAAATAGTACGTAGAGTAGCGATTTAGCTAGTCTAAATTTTTTAAAACAAAGGTCAAAGATAGTCAATATCAGTAATAATAAATAACAAAAAGAGGTAAAGAATATGAATAACAACTTTAATAATTTTAACAACATGGATGATTTATTTAACCAATTGATGGGTGGTATGCGAGGATACAGTTCTGAAAATCGCCGTTACTTGATTAATGGACGTGAAGTGACACCTGAGGAATTTGCTCACTATCGTGCAACTGGTCAATTGCCAGGAAATGCAGAAGTTGATGGACAAATGCCACAACAGGCATCAGGTATGAAACAAGACGGTGTCCTTGCTAAACTAGGTCGTAACCTGACAGCAGAAGCACGTGAGGGCAAGCTGGATCCTGTTATCGGACGAAATAAGGAAATACAAGAAACATCTGAAATTCTTTCACGCCGTACCAAGAACAATCCTGTTTTAGTCGGAGATGCAGGTGTTGGTAAGACAGCTGTTGTAGAAGGTCTAGCACAAGCCATTGTGAACGGAGATGTTCCAGCTGCTATTAAGAACAAGGAAATTATTTCCATTGATATCTCAGGTCTTGAGGCTGGTACTCAGTACCGTGGTAGCTTTGAAGAAAATGTTCAAAACTTAGTCAATGAGGTCAAAGAAGCAGGGAATATTATCCTCTTCTTTGATGAAATTCACCAAATTCTTGGTGCTGGTAGCACGGGTGGAGATAGTGGTTCTAAAGGGCTTGCGGATATTCTCAAGCCAGCTCTCTCTCGTGGTGAATTGACCGTTATTGGAGCGACAACTCAAGACGAATACCGTAACACCATCTTGAAAAATGCAGCTCTTGCTCGTCGTTTCAACGAAGTCAAGGTCAATGCTCCTTCAGCAGAGGATACCTTTAAAATCCTTAAAGGAATTCGTGACCTCTATCAACAACACCACAATGTCATCTTGCCAGACGAAGTCTTAAAAGCAGCGGTGGATTATTCTGTTCAGTATATTCCTCAACGTAGCTTGCCAGATAAGGCTATCGACCTTGTCGATGTAACGGCGGCTCACTTGGCAGCACAACATCCAGTAACAGATGTACATGCTGTTGAACGTGAAATTGAAGCAGAAAAAGACAAGCAAGAAAAAGCAGTTGAGGCAGAAGATTTTGAAGCAGCTCTAAACTATAAAACACGCATTGCAGAATTGGAAAAGAAAATCGAAAACCACACAGAAGATATGAAAGTGACTGCAAGTGTCAACGATGTGGCTGAGTCTGTAGAACGAATGACCGGTATTCCAGTGTCACAAATGGGAGCATCAGACATCGAACGTCTGAAAGATATGGCTCATCGTCTGCAAGATAAGGTAATCGGTCAAGACAAGGCAGTTGAAGCTGTAGCTCGTGCCATCCGTCGTAACCGTGCGGGTTTTGATGAAGGCAATCGCCCAATCGGAAGCTTCCTCTTTGTAGGACCAACTGGGGTTGGTAAGACAGAACTTGCTAAGCAATTGGCGCTAGATATGTTTGGAACCAAGGATGCGATCATCCGTTTGGATATGTCTGAATACAGTGATCGCACAGCCGTTTCTAAGCTAATTGGTACAACAGCAGGATATGTGGGTTATGATGACAATAGCAATACCTTGACAGAACGTGTCCGTCGCAATCCTTACTCTATCATTCTCTTGGACGAAATTGAAAAGGCTGATCCTCAAGTAATCACCCTTCTCCTTCAAGTCTTGGATGATGGTCGTTTGACAGATGGTCAAGGAAATACAGTAAACTTCAAGAACACTGTCATTATTGCGACCTCAAATGCTGGATTTGGCTATGAAGCCAACTTGACAGAAGATGCGGACAAACCAGAATTGATGGACCGTTTGAAACCATTCTTCCGTCCAGAATTCCTCAACCGCTTTAACGCAGTTATCGAGTTCTCACACTTGACGAAGGAAGACCTTTCTAAGATTGTGGACTTGATGTTGGCTGAAGTCAACCAAACCTTGGCTAAGAAAGACATTGATTTGTCAGTCAGTCAAGCGGCTAAAGACTATATCACAGAAGAAGGCTATGACGAAGTCATGGGTGTTCGTCCACTCCGTCGCGTGGTTGAACAAGAAATTCGTGATAAAGTAACGGACTTCCACTTGGATCATCTAGATGCCAAACATTTAGAAGCAGATATGGAAGATGGTGGTTTAGTTATTCATGAAAAAGCCTAATACTCTTCGAAAATCTCTTCAAACCACGTCAACGTCGCCTTGCCGTACTCAAGTACAGCCTGCGGCTAGTTTCCTAGTTTGCTCTTTGATTTTCATTGAGTATAAGACAAAATTTTGAGAATAAAAAAGAAGGAGCCAGCTGAAAAAACTGGTTCCTTTTTTGTGTTTAAATCACATGACGTTCAAAGGCATCATCTGAAATCCCTTGTTCTAGAATAAGTTTAGCCCATTCTTTAGCAGAAAAGAGGCTGTGGTCCTTGTAGTTTCCGCAAGATTCGATGGTTGTTCCAGGGACATCTTCCCAAGTAGTAGTCTCAGCGATTTCCTTGAGCGAATCCTTGATAACAGCCGCAATTTCAGCGCTAGTGTGACGTCCCCACATAATCATGTGAAAGCCTGTACGGCAACCAAATGGAGAACAGTCAATCATGCCGTCAATGCGAGTACGGATGAGTTTTGCCAAGAGATGCTCGATAGTGTGAAGGCCAGCGGTAGGGATAGAGTCTTCATTTGGCTGTACCAAGCGAATATCAAAATTAGAGATGATGTCTCCTTTTGGTCCTGTTTCTTCCCCAATCAAGCGAACATAGGGTGCTTTAACAATGGTGTGGTCAAGTTCAAAACTTTCAACAATAACTTCTTTTGACATGGTAAATCCTTTCATTTTTCTTATTTCATTATATCACAAAGGTTGCTCTTGAGACAGAGAGAAAACCTCTCCGAGTGTGGAGAGGTTCGAATCGTTACTTACGATACAAGCGGTCGTATTGGTAGTAGGGGTCAAAGGTTACATTAATACCCAATTTGCGAAGGACATTCTTGTCTTCATCCGTCAAGATGATGGTTGAGTGGGCTTCGCTTCCTTTGAGGTTGCCAAGCTCTTCCATAGCGCGAGCGGCATCAGGATTTTCCGTAGCTGTGATAGCAAGTGCAATCAAAATTTCATTTGAATGAAGGCGTGGATTGCGACTACCCAAATGATCGATTTTAAGACCTTGGATTGGTTTGACAACTTCAGGCTCGATTAGTTTTACTTCTTTAGCAATGTCAGCTGATTTCTTGATGGCGTTGATTAAGGCAGCTGCTGTAGGCCCAAAGAGTTCTGAGTTCTTACCTGTGACGATTTCCCCATTTGGCAATTCAAGAGCTAGGGCTGGTCCGCCAGTTTCTTCCGCCTTTTGACGGGCAACGACAGCAACCTGACGGTCTGCAGGTGTGATACCGAGGTCGTTCATGAGCAACTCGATTTTCTTGACAGCTGCTTCACCAACTTTTTCGGCTTTAAAATCAAGAACAGTCTGATAGTAGCGACGAATGATTTCTTGCTTAGAAGCTTCGATAGCGGCCTCATTATCTGTAATAGCGAAACCAACCATGTTGACCCCCATATCTGTCGGTGAAGCGTATGGAGATTCACCTAGAATGCGCTCCAACATGCGCTTGAGCACTGGGAAAATCTCGATATCACGGTTGTAGTTGACAGTGGTCTCTCCGTAAGTTTGGAGATGGAAGGGGTCGATCATGTTGACATCGTCAAGGTCTGCTGTGGCAGCCTCGTAGGCCAAATTGACTGGGTGATGAAGGGGAAGATTCCAGACTGGGAAGGTTTCGAATTTAGCGTAACCAGACTTGATACCATTGATTTGGTCGTGGTACATATTGGACATACAAGTTGCCAATTTTCCAGAACCAGGTCCAGGAGCTGTTACGACGATCAAGTTGCGACTGGTTTTGATGTAGTCGTTTTTCCCCATACCTTCTGGCGAAATGATGTGATCCATATCCGTCGGATATCCTTTGATTGGATAATGAAGATAAGAATCAATTCCGTTTTTCTCGAGTTGGTTGCGGAAGACATCTGCAGCTGGTTGACCAGCGTACTGTGTGATGACAACAGAGCCAACAAAAATACCTAATTCATTGAATTTGTCAATCAAACGAAGAACTTCTTGGTCATAAGAAATACCCAAGTCACCACGGGCTTTAGAATGCTCGATGTTGTTCGCATTAATGGCAATCACAACCTCAACCTTCTCTTTCAATTCTTGCAAGAGCTTGATTTTGTTGTCTGGCTCATAACCAGGAAGGACACGAGCTGCGTGGAAATCTTCTAACATTTTGCCACCAAACTCCAAGTAGAGCTTGCCGTCAAATTGGTTAATGCGCTCCAAAATGTGGTCGCGCTGTAGATTCAAATATTGTTCAGAACTAAAAGCTTGTTTTTTCATTTTTTTACCTCTGACCTCTATTATAATAAAAAATTGGCAGTTAGGAAACTATGGAGTTAAAAAAGGAATCAAAAAGATTAGGCAAGCGCTTGCACAAAGTTTCGAAAAGCGCTATCATATACCATAGATTATGAAAATAATAAGGTAATAAGATGCAAGAAAAATGGTGGCACAATGCTGTAGTCTATCAAGTTTATCCTAAGAGTTTTATGGATAGTAACGGAGATGGAATTGGTGATTTGCCAGGAATTACCAGTAAGTTAGACTATCTAGCCAAGTTAGGGATTACAGCGATTTGGCTTTCTCCCGTTTATGACAGTCCCATGGATGATAATGGCTATGATATTGCTGATTATCAAGCGATTGCAGCTATTTTCGGAACCATGGAGGATATGGATCAACTGATCGTGGAAGCTAAGAAGCGTGATATTCGTATCATCATGGATTTGGTGGTTAATCATACTTCAGATGAACATGCTTGGTTTGTAGAGGCTTGTGAAAATCCCGATAGCCCCGAGCGAGACTACTATATTTGGCGGGATGAACCCAATGACCTAGATTCTATCTTTAGCGGATCTGCTTGGGAATACGATGAAAAATCAGGCCAATATTATCTCCACTTTTTCAGCAAGAAACAACCTGATCTCAACTGGGAAAATGAAAAACTTCGCCAGAAAATCTATGAGATGATGAACTTTTGGATTGATAAAGGCATTGGTGGTTTCCGCATGGATGTTATTGACATGATTGGGAAAATTCCTGACGAGAAGGTAGTTAATAACGGCCCTATGCTCCACCCTTATCTCAAGGAGATGAATCAGGCTACCTTTGGAGATAAGAATCTCTTAACAGTAGGAGAAACATGGGGAGAAACGCCAGAGATTGCCAAGCTCTACTCTGATCCAAAGGGGCAAGAATTGTCTATGGTCTTCCAGTTTGAACACATCTGTCTTCAGTATCAGGAAGGGCAACCTAAATGGCACTATCAAAAAGAGCTGAGTATCGCTAAGTTAAAAGAGATTTTCAACAAATGGCAGACTGAGTTAGGAGTTGAAGACGGCTGGAATTCCCTCTTCTGGAACAACCATGACCTTCCTCGTATCGTCTCTATATGGGGAAATGACCAAGAATACCGCGAAAAATCTGCCAAAGCCTTTGCAATTTTGCTTCATCTCATGAGAGGGACTCCCTATATCTATCAAGGTGAGGAGATTGGGATGACCAACTATCCGTTTGAGACGCTTGACCAAGTAGAAGATATTGAATCGCTCAACTATGCGCGTGAGGCTCTTGAAAAAGGTGTTCCTATGGAAGAAATTATGGACAGTATCCGTGTCATTGGACGTGACAATGCTCGTACCCCTATGCAATGGGACGAGAGCAAAAACGCTGGTTTCTCAACAGGTCAATCTTGGTTGGCAGTAAATCCAAACTATCAAGCAATCAACGTTCAAGAAGCACTGGCAAATCCAGATTCTATTTTTTATACCTATCAGAAACTAGTTCAAATCCGTAAGGAGAATAGCTGGCTGATTCGAGCTGACTTTGAACTATTGGAAACAGCTGACAAAGTCTTTGCCTACATCCGTAAAGATGGCGCTCGTCGATTCTTAGTTGTGGCTAACTTGTCCAATGAAGAGCAAGACTTGTCCGTAGAAGGAAACGTCAAATCAGTCTTGATTGAAAACACTGCGGCTCAAGAAGTCTTTGAAAAACAAAGATTGGCTCCATGGGATGCTTTCTGTGTGGAATTGACTGATTAAAAAGTGAGAACCTAAATCTTATAGAGTTTGAGTTTTTGCTAAAAGTTTTTTTAGAGAACTCTTTTAAAAATATTTTTTAGAATTTTCTAAAAAATCTGTCGAAAGCTCTTGCATTTAGAATAAAAAATAGAGTATAATGGTGGAAATAACATATTACTAAAGGAGTTTGATTATGAAATCTAAAAAGTGGATTTTAGGAGCAGGATTAACGATGAGTGCAGCCCTTCTTTTAACGGCTTGTGGGAAAAGCGATAAGAAAGCAGATGCCCCGAGGAGTTTTTCTTATGTTTATGCAGTAGATCCGTCTTCCTTGGATTATAGCATTACGAGTAAAAGTTCGACCTCTGACGTGATTGGTAATGTTGTTGATGGTCTTTTAGAAAATGATAAATATGGGAATCTTGTTCCGTCTTTAGCAGAGGATTGGACTGTTTCAGCTGATGGCTTGACTTACACTTACAAACTTCGTAAGGGTGTGAAGTGGTATACTTCTGAAGGAGAGGAGTATGCAGAAGTTAAGGCTCAGGACTTTGTTACAGGTCTGAAACATGCAGCAGATGGTAAGTCAGATGGTCTTTCTTTGATTGAAAAATCAATCAAAGGTTTGGAGGCTTATGTTAGTGGTGAAAGCAATGATTTCTCAACTGTAGGTGTTAAAGCTCTTGATGATTATACGGTAGAATATACCCTTAATAAACCAGAAAGTTTTTGGAACTCGAAAGTAACCACTGCAACCATGCTTCCTGTAAATGAAGAATTTTTGAATGCAACAGGTAAGGATTATGGGGCGCCAACTCCATCAAGTATTCTTTACAACGGCCCATATTTTTTGAAATCTTTGATTTCTAAATCTGTGATTGAGTATGAAAAAAATCCTAACTATTGGGATAAGGAAAATGTCAAGGTTGATAATGTGAAATTAACATTCTATGACGGTTCAGATCAAGAATCCCTTATCCGTAGTTTCGCTACAGGAGCATATAATACAGCGAGACTTTTCCCAAATAGTTCAAGTTTTGCTTCTACCAAAGAGAAATATGGAGATCAGATTATTTATAGCCCTCAGGAAGCAACTAGTTACTACTTTACTTTTAACGTAAATCGTCAATCATATAATAAAACAGCCAAGACAGATGAAGGACAAAAGCTTTCTACAAAAGAAGCCATGCTGAATAAAAATTTCCGTCAAGCAATTAATTTTGCCTTCAATCGCCACGCCTATACAGCTCAATTAAACGGTGAAGAAGGTGCGGATAAGATTATTCGTAATAGTCTAGTGCCAGATAATTATGTTCAAGTAGCAGGGAAGACCTTCGGACAGTTGGCTCAGGATGAACTACTGAAATATGGAGAACAGTGGAAAGATGTGACTCTCACAGATGGTAAGGATACAATTTACAATCCTACAAAGGCTAAATCTGCATTTGAAAAAGCGAAGTCAGAATTGCAAGCTAAGGGAGTAAGTTTCCCGATTCATTTGGATGTACCAGTAGAACAGACAGATGTAGTTGCAGTTCAACAGACAAATTCATTAAAACAATCAATCGAAGAAACATTAGGAACTGAGAATGTAATTGTAGATGTTCTTCAAATGACAGATAATGAGAAGGAAAGTATCACTTCTCAAGCTAAAGTTCCAACCCAAAAAGATTATGATTTGAACGGAACAGGTTGGGGACCAGATTACCAAGATCCAGCAACCTATCTCAATATTCTAGATGCTAAGAAGGGTTCTGCCTTGAAACATCTAGGTATAACAAAGGGCAAGGATCCTGAAGTCATGGCGAAAGTTGGCTTGGATGAATACAAGAAGCTCTTGGATGAAGCTGCCTCTGAGACCACCAATCTTGACAAACGTTATGAGAAATATGCTAAGGCTCAAGCTTGGGTAACAGATAGTTCTCTCCTTATTCCAGTGGCGTCTTCAGGAGGTTCTCCTATGGTAAGTCGTGCTGTGCCATTTACTAAAGCTTATTCACAAGTTGGTATCAAAGGGGATCCATTTATTTTTAAAGGAATGGAACTTCAAAATGATATTGT
>CAUTXU010000025.1:0-15881 GCA_963542415.1 uncultured Streptococcus sp. | reverse complement strand
AAGGTGGCTATGTCACCTTTTTGTGTTAGTGGAGGTATTTGTGACGCGGTGGTGGAGCTTCAATGGAACTTCTTGAAGGTAAAGTTCTTCCAGGACTTGCAGCCTTGACTGAAAAATAAGATTAACTAAATGAATCAAAGAAGAGAGGAATGGAAGTTCCTCTTTTCTTTTGTTTAAAATAAAAACGCTTCCTCTCAACTATTGCTCATAAAATCATCCAAATTATGATAAAATGGAAATAGAAAGTTGAGATTATGAGTTATTTTAAAAAATATAAATTCGATAAATCCCAGTTCAAACTTGGTATGCGAACCTTTAAAACAGGTATTGCTGTTTTTCTAGTTCTCTTGATTTTTGGCTTTTTTGGCTGGAAAGGTCTTCAAATCGGTGCTTTGACAGCCGTTTTTAGCCTGAGGGAGAGTTTTGATAAGAGTGTTCATTTTGGGACTTCGCGTATTCTAGGAAATAGTATCGGTGGCCTCTATGCTCTGGTCTTCTTCCTATTAAATGGCTTTTTCCATGAAGCTTTTTGGGTAACTTTAGTAGTTGTTCCAATCTGCACCATGTTAACCATTATGACAAATGTAGCCATGAATAACAAAGCAGGTGTTATTGGTGGTGTAGCGGCTATGTTAATCATTACCCTATCGATTCCGAGTGGTGAGACGATTTTGTACGTGTTTGCGCGTGTATCAGAAACTTTCATGGGAGTTTTTGTCGCAATTCTCGTAAATTACGATATTGATCGTATTCGGCTCTTTTTAGAGAAAAAAGAAAAATAATGTTACATTTTATAACATTATCAATTGACGTTTGTCTTTTTTTAGACTATAATAGACAGAAAGAAGGAAATTGTAAATGAAGGAAAAAGAATTTCGCCGAAATATGGCTGTTTTTCCTATCGGCAGTGTTATGAAGTTGACCGATCTATCGGCGCGTCAGATTCGTTATTATGAAGATCAAGAGTTGATTAAGCCTGATCGAAACGAAGGGAACCGTCGCATGTATTCCTTGAATGACATGGATCGTCTGCTTGAAATCAAAGATTATATCTCTGAAGGTTATAATATCGCTGCCATTAAGAAAAAATATGCTGAACGTGAAGCGAAATCCAAGAAAGCGGTGAGTCAGACTGAGGTGCGTCGTGCACTTCACAATGAACTCCTCCAACAGGGTCGCTTTGCTTCAGTACGGTCACCTTTTGGTCGCGGTTAGGCAACCGCAAGTAGTCATACATTAAGGAGAAAACTCATGCCAATCACAGCTGCAGATATTCGTCGTGAAGTCAAGGAAAAAAATGTTACCTTTATCCGTCTCATGTTCTCAGATATTTTGGGAACCATGAAAAACGTCGAAATTCCTGCTACAGATGAACAGTTAGATAAAGTCTTGTCAAACAAGGCTATGTTTGATGGATCTTCTATTGAAGGTTTTGTACGTATCAATGAGTCAGATATGTACTTGTACCCAGACTTGGATACATGGACAGTCTTCCCTTGGGGAGATGAAAATGGAAGTGTTGCAGGTTTGATCTGTGATGTCTATACAACAGAAGGTGAACCATTTGCAGGTGACCCTCGTGGTAATTTGAAACGTGCTCTTCGTCACATGGAAGAAGTGGGATTCAAATCCTTCAATCTTGGGCCAGAGCCAGAATTCTTCCTATTTAAGTTGGATGAAAATGGAGACCCAACACTTGAAGTGAATGACAAGGGTGGCTACTTTGATTTGGCGCCTACTGACCTTGCGGACAATACACGTCGTGAGATTGTCAATGTCTTGACCAAAATGGGATTTGAAGTAGAAGCGAGTCACCACGAGGTTGCGGTTGGACAACATGAAATTGACTTCAAGTACGATGAAGTTCTCCGTGCTTGTGATAAGATTCAAATCTTTAAACTTGTTGTTAAAACCATTGCTCGCAAACATGGTCTTTACGCAACCTTTATGGCCAAACCAAAATTTGGTATTGCTGGATCAGGTATGCACTGTAATATGTCCTTGTTTGATGCAGAAGGAAACAATGCCTTCTTTGATCCAAATGATCCAAAAGGAATGCAGTTGTCAGAAACGGCCTACCATTTCCTTGGCGGTTTGATTAAGCATGCCTACAACTATACTGCCATCATGAACCCAACAGTTAACTCATACAAACGTTTGGTTCCAGGTTATGAAGCGCCTGTTTACATTGCTTGGGCTGGTCGTAACCGTTCGCCACTTGTGCGCGTGCCTGCTTCACGTGGTATGGGAACTCGTCTTGAGTTACGTTCAGTGGATCCAATGGCAAACCCATACATCGCTATGGCAGTTCTTTTGGAAGTTGGTTTGCATGGTATTGAAAACAAAATCGAAGCACCAGCTCCTATCGAAGAAAATATCTACATCATGACAGCAGAAGAGCGCAAGGAAGCTGGTATTACAGACCTTCCATCAACTCTTCACAACGCTTTGAAAGCTTTGACAGAAGATGAAGTTGTCAGAGCAGCTCTTGGAGAACATATCTATACTAGTTTCCTTGAAGCCAAGCGAATCGAATGGGCAAGTTATGCAACCTTCGTTTCACAATGGGAAATTGATAATTATTTAGACCTTTACTAATACTAATATAGAAGAAAGATTGCCTGAGGGCGGTCTTTTTTCTTGCGTTTTATATCGAGGTGTGATATATTTTATATAACGAAGTGCGATATATCGAACTGGATAGGAGGTGGCTATAAATGGAATTAACGGATAAGATTCGTCGAGTTTATCTTCCGATGACGGAAACGGGCTTTTATATCTTGTTCTGTCTGCAGAAGGAGAATCATGGATATGGTATTACACAAAAGGTCAAGGAAATGACAGATTCGCAAGTTTCGATTAGTCCTGGAACTATGTATGGAACCTTGTCAAAAATGGAAAAGGATGGTTTGATTTCCTTTGTCCGAGAAGAGGAAAAACGGAAAATCTATCAGATCACAGACTTGGGACGAAAAGTCTTAGATATTGAATTGAAGCGTATTGAACGGCTCTATAGAAACAGTCGGGAGGAAGGATGATGGAAAAGAAAATTGTTTATCGAATTTTTACAATTGCGGATTATGAGAGGGAGGCTCTATACTTTAGAGAAATGCATGCTAAGGGCTGGAAACTTAGAAAAGTAAGCTACTCTATCTTATTGTTTGCAGTTAAGTATACCTTTGAAAAGTGTCACCCTGAGCAAGTGTCTTATCAGTTGGATTTTTACCCAATGGAAAACTCAGAGAGAACCTCCTATTTACAACTGTTTAAAGACTGTGGCTGGGAGCATATTACAGACTTTAATAGTTTTTCCTATTTTAGAAAAGCACATTCTGAAATTGAATCGAATGCAGAATTTGAAATCTATAATGACGCTGCTGGGAAGTTAGCTATGGTTAATCGCATTTTAAGACTGCGATTAGTACCTGTTTTACTTTTGCTAGCCATACATATACCATTCTTACTTAAATTGCTCAATAAAAGTAATGCGTATGGTCTATGGAGTTTACTTGCGGTCGGGCTAGATATTTTCTTGTCTTTAATCCTTTTGTTAATGGTTGCCTATATTAGCTGGAAGTTATGGCATAAAAAGAAGGAATTATCAGATTTATGATAGGGTAGGTATGCTCAAAATTGGAGGGGAAGTCATGATAAATAAAAAGCAATTTCGGATCTTCACTATTCTTGATTTGGACAAGGAAGAAGAATATTTACATGAGATGCATTTGAAAGGTTGGAGGTATAGAACGAGTCGTTTTGGTTTGTTCTATTTTGACCAATGCCAACCTGACGATGTCATCTACCGTATCTATGATTCTAGATTTCTTAAAAAGTATCAGCATGAATTGCAAGATTTTAGAAATAGCGGTTGGGAATTGATAGAAAGAGATTTTTGTTCAATTCTTCGTAAACCAGCTTCTGATATCCTTTCAGAGGATCAAGTTTATATGAGTAATAATCTCAGGTGGGAAGTTATGCGGTCTAGACTTCGTTCCTGTACAGCTACTTTCTTAGGTGGTCTTGTTGTTTGTATGAGTGTATTTAAAGAAGAGCTTTCTATGTCTTTCTTCATTATTTTTCTTTTATATGCTTTTATGATTTCTTATCTAATCTATGGTTATTTCAGACTAATACTCAATGAAAATCAAAAAGCAAACTAGGAAGCTAGCCGCAAGCTGTACTTGAGTACGGTAAGGCGACGCTGACGTGGTTTGAATTTGATTTTCGAAGAGTATAAAAAGGAAATACCAAGTAGATGAATAGTAAGGTTCTAGGTCTTCAGACTGATTTTTAGCACTCTTGGTAAAAGAGTGCTAATTTTTTGAGTTTTTGTCTTGACATTCTCTTTTAAGGGTGTATAATAGAATCATAAGTTAGCACTTGAGTGTATCGAGTGCTAATCGATCAGACAGAGAGGAGTGATGAGATGGTTACAGAGCGTCAGCAGGATATTTTAAATCTGATTATTGACATCTTTACCAAAACGCACGAACCTGTCGGATCCAAAGCCTTGCAAGAGTCTATTAACTCTAGCAGCGCAACCATTCGTAATGACATGGCGGCTCTAGAAAAGCAAGGTTTGCTTGAGAAGGCTCATACTTCAAGTGGTCGGATGCCAAGTGTTGCTGGTTTTCAGTACTATGTGAAACACTCACTGGATTTTGACCGACTGGCTGAAAATGAGGTATATGAGATTGTCAAAGCCTTTGATCAGGAATTCTTCAAATTGGAGGATATTCTGCAAGAGGCTGCTAATCTACTGACAGACTTGAGTGGCTGTACGGTAGTAGCACTGGATGTTGAGCCGAGCAGGCAACGTTTGACAGCCTTTGATATCGTTGTTTTGGGGCAACATACAGCCTTAGCAGTATTTACCCTAGACGAGTCTCGAACGGTTACCAGTCAATTTCTGATTCCAAGGAACTTCTTGCAGGAGGATTTGCTGAAACTGAAGAGCATTATTCAGGAGCGTTTCCTCGGCCACACCGTTCTAGATATTCACTACAAGATTCGGACGGAGATTCCGCAGATTATCCAGCGTTACTTTACAACAACGGATAATGTCATCGATCTCTTTGAACACATCTTTAAGGAAATGTTCAACGAAAACATTGTGGTGGCGGGCAAGGTCAATCTCTTGAATTTTGCCAATCTAGCGGCCTATCAGTTCTTTGATCAACCGCAAAAGGTGGCCTTGGAGATTCGTGAGGGGCTGCATGAGGATCAGATGCAAAATGTCCGTGTTGCAGACAGTCAAGAGTCCTGTCTAGCTGACCTAGCGGTGATTAGTAGCAAGTTCCTCATTCCTTATCGGGGAGTTGGAATTCTAGCCATTAT
Source organism: uncultured Streptococcus sp. (assembly GCA_963542415.1). Lineage (GTDB taxonomy): Bacteria > Bacillota > Bacilli > Lactobacillales > Streptococcaceae > Streptococcus. The sequence continues at coordinate 10,544 of CAUTXU010000025.1, read as the reverse complement.
CGGTCCAGTCAATCTGGATTACCAACAGCTAATCAACCAAGTCAATGTGGTCAACCGTGTTTTGACCATGAAGTTGACAGATTTTTACCGCTACCTCAGCAGTAATCATTACGAAGTACATTAAGATTGAAATCATTAAAGGAGGCGAACATGGCCCAAGATATAAAAAATGAAGAAGTAGAAGAAGTTCAAGAAGAGGAAGTTGTGGAAACAGCTGAAGAAACAACTCCTGAGAAGTCTGAGTTGGACTTGGCAAATGAACGTGCAGATGAGTTCGAAAATAAATACCTTCGCGCTCATGCAGAAATGCAAAATATCCAACGCCGTGCCAATGAAGAGCGTCAAAACTTGCAACGTTATCGTAGCCAGGACTTGGCAAAAGCAATTCTCCCTTCTTTGGATAACCTAGAGCGTGCACTCGCAGTTGAAGGTTTGACAGACGATGTCAAAAAAGGATTGGAGATGGTGCAAGAGAGCTTGATTCACGCTTTGAAAGAAGAAGGAATCGAAGAAATCGCAGCTGACGGTGAATTTGACCATAACTACCATATGGCTATCCAAACTCTCCCAGCAGACGATGAACACCCAGCAGATACCATCGCCCAAGTCTTCCAAAAAGGCTACAAACTCCATGACCGCATCCTACGCCCAGCAATGGTGGTTGTCTACAACTAGGCGATTCTGACGGTAGCTAAAGCAACTCGTCAGAAAACGGCAATCGCTATGGCGTTTGCCTAGCCTCCTTACTAACTCGTCGTCGAAATAAAATCGATTTCGACTCCTCGTGTCGCAATTTACATAATAGAAAACTTGTCCGAAACGACACTAAACTATGAAAGAAAGATAAGAGGCAAGCCGGAGGCTTGCAAGGAAGATATTTCCTACCGTGGTGAAAGTTTCAGTAGCAAAAGCTACTGAAACAGGGGATTTTTGAGACAATAGGCTCAAAAATAAGTGATGAAATCCCGTAGGGAGTTGCTCACGTCCCCACCACTTAAGGGAAATATCAAAAATAGAAAATTAACTAACAAGGAGAAAAACACATGTCTAAAATTATCGGTATTGACTTAGGTACAACAAACTCAGCAGTTGCAGTTCTTGAGGGGACTGAAAGCAAAATCATTGCAAACCCAGAAGGAAACCGCACAACTCCATCTGTAGTCTCATTCAAAAACGGAGAAATCATCGTTGGTGACGCTGCAAAACGTCAAGCAGTAACAAATCCAGATACAGTTATCTCTATCAAATCTAAGATGGGAACTTCTGAAAAAGTTTCTGCTAATGGGAAAGAGTACACTCCACAAGAAATCTCAGCTATGATCCTTCAATACTTGAAAGGCTACGCTGAAGACTACCTTGGTGAAAAAGTAACGAAAGCAGTTATCACAGTTCCTGCTTACTTCAACGATGCTCAACGTCAAGCAACAAAAGACGCTGGTAAAATCGCTGGTCTTGAAGTAGAACGTATCGTCAACGAACCAACTGCAGCAGCCCTTGCTTACGGTTTGGACAAGACTGATAAAGAAGAAAAAATCTTGGTATTTGACCTTGGTGGTGGTACATTCGACGTATCTATCCTTGAATTGGGTGACGGTGTCTTCGACGTATTGTCAACTGCAGGGGACAACAAACTTGGTGGTGACGACTTTGACCAAAAAATCATTGACCACTTGGTAGCAGAATTCAAGAAAGAAAACGGTATTGACTTGTCTACTGACAAGATGGCAATGCAACGTTTGAAAGATGCAGCTGAAAAAGCGAAGAAAGACCTTTCTGGTGTAACTTCAACACAAATCAGCTTGCCATTCATCACTGCAGGTGAGGCTGGACCTCTTCACTTGGAAATGACCTTGACTCGTGCGAAATTTGACGATTTGACTCGTGACCTTGTTGAACGCACAAAAGTTCCAGTTCGTCAAGCCCTTTCAGATGCAGGTTTGAGCTTGTCAGAAATCGACGAAGTTATCCTTGTTGGTGGTTCAACTCGTATCCCAGCCGTTGTAGAAGCTGTTAAGGCTGAAACTGGTAAAGAACCAAACAAATCAGTAAACCCTGACGAAGTAGTTGCTATGGGTGCTGCGATCCAAGGTGGTGTAATTACTGGTGATGTCAAAGACGTTGTTCTTCTTGACGTAACACCATTGTCACTTGGTATCGAAACAATGGGTGGAGTCTTCACAAAACTCATCGACCGCAACACTACTATTCCAACATCTAAATCACAAGTCTTCTCAACTGCGGCAGACAACCAACCAGCCGTTGATATCCATGTTCTTCAAGGTGAACGCCCAATGGCAGCAGATAACAAGACTCTTGGACGCTTCCAATTGACAGATATTCCAGCTGCACCTCGTGGAATTCCTCAAATCGAAGTAACATTTGACATCGACAAGAACGGTATCGTGTCTGTTAAAGCTAAAGACCTTGGAACTCAAAAAGAACAAACAATTGTCATCCAATCTAACTCAGGTTTGACTGACGAAGAAATCGACCGCATGATGAAAGATGCAGAAGCAAATGCTGAAGCAGATAAGAAACGTAAAGAAGAAGTTGACCTTCGTAACGAAGTAGACCAAGCAATCTTTGCGACTGAAAAGACAATCAAGGAAACTGAAGGCAAAGGCTTCGACGCAGAACGTGATGCTGCCCAAGCTGCCCTTGATGACCTTAAGAAAGCGCAAGAAGACAACAACTTGGACGACATGAAAGCAAAACTTGAAGCATTGAACGAAAAAGCTCAAGGACTTGCTGTTAAACTCTACGAACAAGCCGCAGCAGCGCAACAAGCTCAAGCAGGAGCAGAAGGCGCACAAGCAACAGGAAACGCAGGCGATGACGTCGTAGACGGAGAGTTTACTGAGAAGTAAGATGACATTAGATTTTACAAATAAAAGCCATGTTGACCTATATAATCAACTTTGCAGAGAAGCAAAACAAAATCTAGAAAGTACCAAGAATCAAATAAGGGAATATTTCACAAGTGATCGTGTAGATGAATTAGAATTATACAAGGAAAAAATTCACGTAGCTAGGTTACGATCGGAACAAATGGATTCATCATTAAATAATATTTTATCTTCCGTTTTCACACCAACGGTTGCAACAACTTTAACACTTGCTATTACAATTCCATTTGAACTATCAGAAAAAGATCCTAATGTTATTAATTTGACTCTGTATATATCGGGTGCTATTGTAATTTTGCATATGCTCCGATTAGTGTGGATTCGTCGTTTAAATTCAAAATCTGAAAAGGAATGGACAAACATGAATAGGATTCTATACTTTTTAGAAAATTATAAACCGTAATAAAATAAGGAAATCCAGAGGTTGCAACCCAGCCTCTGTTTTTCGATAAAAAGGGACTTACCTGATTTGTTTGGGTTTTGTCTCATCAATATAAAAGAAAGGAATTGAACCTGACCTAAATGGTGGTTCGATTCAGAACATCAATAGAAAGGAACAAGGAGTGTTCGAGTAATTGAACACGGATTCCAAAATTTCTTACTTAATTTGAAAGAAAGGACAAAGAGCGTTCGAGAAATTGAACTCGAGCGGAAAGCTTGGAAATTAGATAAACCTCCTAAGAAATCAGGATTTCTTGTCGGTTTCCTAAATTTCAGTCGCTTTCTGTTCGCTCTTAGTATCTTGTATGAACAATACTGAATTTTATGATCGTCTGGGGGTGTCAAAAAACGCTTCGGCAGACGAGATCAAAAAGGCTTATCGTAAGCTTTCGAAAAAATACCACCCAGATATCAACAAGGAGCCTGGTGCTGAGGAAAAGTACAAGGAAGTTCAAGAAGCCTATGAGACTTTGAGTGACGACCAAAAACGTGCGGCCTATGATCAATATGGTGCTGCAGGTGCCAACGGTGGCTTTGGTGGTGCTGGTGGTTTTGGCGGTTTCAACGGAGCAGGTGGCTTCGGTGGTTTTGAGGACATCTTTTCAAGTTTCTTCGGCGGAGGCGGTGCTTCGCGTAATCCAAATGCTCCTCGCCAAGGGGATGACCTCCAGTATCGTGTGAACTTGACCTTTGAAGAAGCTATTTTTGGAGCTGAAAAAGAAGTCAAATATAACCGTGAAGCTGGCTGTCGTACATGTAATGGCTCTGGTGCTAAGCCAGGAACAAGTCCAGTCACTTGTGGACGCTGTCATGGCGCTGGTGTTATTAACGTCGATACGCAGACTCCGCTTGGTATGATGCGTCGCCAAGTAACCTGTGATGTCTGTCACGGTCGCGGAAAAGAAATCAAAGATCCATGTACAACATGTCACGGAACAGGGCATGAAAAACAAGCGCATAGCGTACATGTCAAAATTCCTGCTGGTGTGGAAACAGGTCAACAAATTCGCCTAGCTGGTCAAGGTGAAGCTGGATTTAACGGTGGACCTTATGGTGACTTGTATGTAGTGGTTTCTGTGGAAGCCAGCGACAAGTTTGAACGTGAAGGAACCACTATCTTCTACAATCTCAACCTCAACTTTGTCCAAGCAGCTCTTGGTGATACAGTAGATATCCCAACTGTTCACGGTGATGTTGAATTGGTTATCCCAGAGGGAACGCAGACTGGTAAGAAATTCCGCCTACGTGGCAAAGGAGCTCCGAGCCTTCGTGGCGGTGCAGTTGGTGACCAATACGTTACCGTCAATGTCGTGACTCCGACAGGCTTGAACGACCGCCAAAAAGCAGCCTTGAAAGAATTCGCAGCTGCAGGTGACTTGAAAGTCAATCCAAAGAAAAAAGGCTTCTTTGACCATATTAAAGATGCCTTTGAAGGAGAATAAAGTAAAAAAAGAGCCGTCGGGCTCTTTTTTAAGTGTAAACAAGCCATATCCCGTCAATTATATACCACAATTTAGACAACGCATTCACCATTTCATAACTAATACTCTTCGAAAATCTCTTCAAACCGCGTCAACGTCGCCTTGCCGTATATATGTGACTGACTTCGTCAGTCTTATCTACAACCTTAAAACAGTGTTTTGAGCAACCTGCGGCTAGTTTCCTAATTTGCTCTTTGATTTTCATTGAGTATAAATTAAATGCTTCCCCAGACTTTCCGCCGTAATGAAAGCACCTGCAACAGTTTGATTTCAGGTGTTCGGAAACTTTGAGACCTAGGCTCAAAGTTTAGGTATGGAACTTAGAAGAAGGTCGCTACCGTCCGTCATTACTTAAGGAAAGTCTTAAAAATCTATAAACTAAAAAGAGCCAATCGGCTCTTTTTACTTATCTTCAGTTTCCTGTGTTTCTTTGATAACAGCTAGTCTAGTCTGGATATCCTTTTCCAAGACCTTAAACTTGTAAGTCAGGTCTTCTTGGTATTCCTTGATGAGTTCTTTTTGCTGGTCGATGATTTGCAGGCTGTTTTGGATAATATCTACATCGTCCTTGATAGCTTGAACGCGGTCAGTGGTATTCAAGACTTCATCTGTGATGGTTTGGCGATTTTTTGTGACCAGATAACTTCCGGCTGCAGCTCCTGCAAATAGCAGTAGATTGGATAATTTCATGGCAACTCCTTAGGCGTTTTTGATAGTTTCAGCGACTTGAGCGAGTTTGTCAAAGTCTGGTTCGTGGGCGATAAAATCAATCTTGAGGTCATCGTCCGCACTGTAGCGAGGCACGAGGTGAACGTGGGTGTGAAAGACTGTTTGACCTGCGATTTCTTCACAGTTGGCAATGATATTCATGCCAGCAGCCTTGGTAGCTTTCATGACTTTTTGAGCTACTTTTGGTACTTGGGCAAAGAGTTGGCTGGCGCTAGTAGCGTCCATTTCCAAAAGATTGCGATAGTGTTCTTTTGGTACGACCAAGGTGTGTCCTGGTGTCACTTGAGAGATATCAAGAAAGGCAAGAACCTGCTCATCTTCATATACTTTTGAAGCAGGAATTTCCCCTGCAATGATTTTACAAAAAATGCAATCTGACATAAAATCTACCTCTACTGTATTGAATTTTGATATAATATAGCTACATTATACCAGATTTGGAGAAAATATGTTAGAAATTAAAAACCTGACAGGTGGCTATGTCCATGTCCCTGTCTTGAAAGATGTGTCCTTTACCGTTGAAAGTGGGCAGTTGGTCGGTTTGATTGGTCTTAATGGTGCAGGGAAATCGACGACTATCAATGAGATTATCGGTCTGTTGACGCCCTACAGTGGCTCCATCAATATCAATGGCCTGACCCTGCAAGAAGATGCGACTAGTTACCGCAAGCAGATTGGTTACATTCCTGAGACGCCTAGTCTGTATGAGGAATTGACCCTCAGAGAGCATATCGAAACGGTTGCCATGGCTTATGGTATTGAGCAGAAAGTAGCTTTTGAGCGAGTAGAACCTTTGTTAAAAATGTTCCGTCTGGATCAGAAATTAGATTGGTTCCCTGTTCATTTTTCAAAAGGGATGAAGCAAAAGGTCATGATTATCTGTGCTTTTGTGGTGGATCCAAGTCTCTTTATCGTGGATGAGCCTTTCCTTGGTCTTGATCCCTTGGCTATTTCTGACTTGATTCAGCTTTTGGAAGTGGAAAAGCAAAAGGGTAAGTCCATTCTCATGAGTACCCACGTGCTGGATTCGGCGGAGAAGATGTGTGATGCCTTTGTCATTCTCCACAAGGGGGAGGTGCGTGCCAAAGGCAATCTCCTGCAACTGCGTGAAGCCTTTGATATGCCTGAGGCTAGTTTGAATGATATTTACTTGGCTCTGACCAAAGAGGAGGAGCTATGAAAGACTTGTTTTTAAAGAGAAAGCAGGCTTTTCGTAAGGAGTGTGTCGGTTATCTGCGCTATGTTCTCAATGACCACTTTGTCTTGTTCCTGCTTGTCCTGCTGGGCTTTCTAGCCTACCAGTACAGTCAACTCTTGCAAGATTTTCCTGAAAATCATTGGCCTATCCTTTTGTTTGTAGGAATTACGTCTGTTTTGCTTTTGCTTTGGGGAGGAATTGCCACCTATATGGAGGCTCCAGACAAGCTCTTTCTCTTGGTCGGAGAAGAGGAAATCAAGCTCCATCTCAAGCGTCAAACTGGCATTTCCCTAGTCTTTTGGCTCTTTGTCCAGACCCTTTTCTTGCTGTTATTTGCGCCTTTATTTTTAGCCATGGGTTATGGCTTGCCTGTTTTTCTGGTCTATGTGCTTTTATTGGGGGTAGGTAAATATTTCCTCTTTCGTCAAAAGGCCAGCAAATTTTTCACTGAAACTGGACTGGACTGGGACTATGTCATTTCCCAAGAAAGCAAGCGTAAGCAAGTCTTGCTTCGTTTCTTTGCCCTCTTTACGCAGGTAAAGGGAATTTCAAACAGCGTCAAGCGTCGTGCCTATCTGGACTTTATCCTAAAGGCTGTTCAGAAGGTGCCTGGGAAGATTTGGCAAAATCTCTATCTGCGTTCTTATCTGCGAAATGGAGACCTCTTTGCTCTCAGTCTCCGTCTGCTCTTGCTTTCCATACTGGCGCAGGTCTTTATCGAGCAAGCTTGGATTGCGACAGCAGTGGTGGTTCTCTTTAACTACCTCTTGCTCTTCCAGTTGCTGGCCCTCTATCATGCCTTTGACTACCAGTATTTGACCCAACTCTTTCCACTGGACAAGGGGCAAAAGGAAAAAGGCTTGCAGGCGGTAGTCCGAGGATTGACCAGTTTTGTTTTACTTGTGGAATTAGTTGTTGGATTGATTACCTTCCAAGAAAAACTAGCCCTTCTAGCCTTGCTGGGAGCTGGTTTGGTTTTACTAGTCTTGTATTTGCCTTATCAGGTAAAACGTCAGATGCAGGACTAAAACTTGCTTATATGATATTAAAAAAGAAGTTGAGTTCAGTTTGTCTCAGCTTCTTTTTAGTTGCTACAGGATAATGGTTGGTCCGTAGAGGCTCAATTTGGTCTTGACTTGGTCAAAGTGGAAGCGGTCATAGGCCCGCCAAGCGGCGCGAGTAGGAGCATCTGGATCAAGAGCGCTGAGTCCCATGAGAAGACTGGAAGTCTGGTAAAATTTTTCCAGTTCAATCAAGACTCGATTATCCACTGTCTCAGCCTTGGCTAGAAAGCCAAGAATAGAGTTTAATTGCTCCTGAAAGCGGACGTCGTCAGCGGTTGCCTGTTTGCATGCTTGATAGGCTTTGTTTAAGTCAGTAATCAAAGTCTGAGCTCTTTTGATAGGGTCTGTATCTGTCATGAGAATTCCTCCTTTAATCTGGGTGCTAGTCTTGTTTCTAGCAACTGTGTTTTGATACTGTCAGTCTATCACTTTTATCTCCTTTTTCACCATAAAATCTTTAATTGCCCTTGAAATTTCCTGAATGGTACTGTTAAGATTTTATGATAAAATAGTTGTAAGATTATCATGCTTATCTGAGGGACAAGACACCTTTCAGGAGCTTTCAAAGACTGTTTAGGATTGGGTGCGCTTGTGTAAGAACTTTTCTGTTATTCTTTTCTTATACTCAATGAAAATCAAAGAGCAAACTAGGAAGCTAGCCGCAGGCTGTACTTGAGTACGGCAAGGTGAAGCTGACGTGGTTTGAATTTGATTTTCGAAGAGTATTAGGAGGAGAATCCAATGAAACATATGATTATTCAGACACAGAAAACAGTCTATAAAGTAAACGTCGACGATATCTACTATATCCAAACACATCCAACTAAAGCCCATACCGTACAGATTGTTACAGAAGAGGCTAGTTTTAATATGGTTCAAAATTTAAGTAATCTTGAGAACCAATATGGGGAAAACTTGATGAGGTGTCATCGAAATTGTTTGGTCAATCTTGATAAAGTAAAATCAATTGATTTTCAAGAAAGAATCCTTTTTCTTGGAGAAGAAGGTCAATACGCTGTCAAGTATGCCAGACGTCGCTATAGAGAAATTCGTCAAAAATGGTTGAAAGAAGGAGAGTAAGAAGATGAGAATATTTGTTTTAGAAGATGATTTTTCCCAACAGACTAGGATTGAAACGACGATTGAGAAACTCTTGAAAGAACATCATATCACTCCCAGCTCTTTTGAAGTCTTTGGCAAGCCAGACCAACTGCTGGCAGAGGTGCATGAGAAGGGGGCCCATCAGCTATTCTTTTTGGATATTGAGATTCGAAATGAGGAGATGAAGGGTCTGGAAGTGGCTAGAAAGATTCGGGATCGGGATCCTTATGCCCTGATTGTCTTTGTGACGACTCACTCGGAGTTTATGCCCCTGTCCTTTCGCTACCAAGTGTCTGCTTTGGACTACATTGATAAGGCCCTGTCGGCAGAGGAGTTTGAATCTCGTATCGAGACAGCCCTCCTCTATGCCAATAGTCAAGATAGTAAAAGTCTGGCGGAAGATTGCTTTTACTTTAAATCAAAATTTGCCCAATTCCAGTATCCTTTTAAAGAGGTTTACTATCTCGAAACGTCGCCCAGAGCCCATCGTGTTATTCTCTATACCAAGACAGACAGGTTGGAATTTACAGCGAGTTTAGAGGAGGTTTTCAAGCAGGAGCCTCGTCTCTTACAGTGCCATCGCTCTTTTCTCATCAATCCTACCAATGTGGTTCGTTTGGATAAGAAAGAAAAACTTCTTTACTTTCCCAATGGTGGAAGCTGTATGATAGCTCGTTATAAGGTCAGAGAAGTATCAGAGACTATCAATAACTTGCATTGAGTGAGGTAATGTAATGGAAATAGTTTGGAAGATAGTATATGCATTTTTGATAGTTGGATTGGAATTGTTTATATTTTTTAAGGTGGATGGAATTGTTCTAACTCTGGAGAGATTTTTTAAAGCTTTTCTTTTTAAGTTACTTTTAGCAGTCGTTTTTGTAACGATTAACTATATAGTAGGAAATACTTACCTATCTTATTTTACGGAACCCTTGTACGGTATAGGCTTGTCTTTCTTACTGTTAAGAGGGCTTCCTAAAAAACTTCTCTTCTTTTATGGTCTCTTTCCAATGATATTGGTGAATCTCTTTTATAGAGGTATTTCTTATTTTGTGCTTCCATTTTTGGGACAAGGGCAAGTACATGATGATTACTCTTTGATTTGGTTGTGTATAATAATTTTCAATTTCTTCATTTCTCTAGCCTTTTTGAAATGGTTAGACTATGATTTCACTAACTTGAGAAGGGAGATTCTAGATAAAGCTTTTCAAAAGTCCCTGACTAAAATTAACTGGATAATGGGGGCTTACTATTTGGTGATACAAACTCTATCTTACCTTGAATATGAACAAGGTATTCAATCAACGACTGTTCGCCATCTCATCCTAGTCTTTTACCTACTCTTTTTTATGGGGATTATCAAGAAGCTAGATACCTATTTGAAGGACAAACTCCATGAGAGATTGGACCAAGAGCAGGCCTTGCGCTACAGAGATATGGAACGCTATAGTCGGCATATAGAGGAACTTTACAAGGAAGTACGGAGTTTTCGCCATGACTACACCAACCTCTTGACCAGTTTACGTCTGGGCATTGAAGAGGAGGATATGGAGCAGATAAAAGAGGTCTACGACTCGGTCTTAAAGGATTCTAGTGAAAAATTGCAGGACAATAAATATGACCT
>CAUTXU010000024.1:0-15918 GCA_963542415.1 uncultured Streptococcus sp. | reverse complement strand
TGAGGGCTGTTTTCATTTCTGCGAAATCTCATACTCTTCGAAAATCTCTTCAAACTACGTCAGCTTCACCTTGCCGTATATATATGTGACTGACTTCGTCAGTCTTATATACAACCTCAAAACAGTGTTTTGAGCAACCTGCGGTTAGATTCCTAGTTTGCTCTTTGATTTTCATTGAGTATCAAATCTGTCTTTTCCCTCTTTTATGATATAATAGAAACATGAAATTAAAAACTACTTTGGGCCTCCTAGCTGGGCGTTCTTCCCACTTCGTTTTAAGCCGTCTTGGCCGTGGAAGTACGCTCCCAGGAAAAGTCGCCCTTCAATTTGATAAAGATATTTTACAAAACCTAGCTAAAAACTACGAGATTGTCGTGGTCACTGGAACCAACGGAAAAACCTTGACAACTGCCCTCACTGTCGGCATTTTAAAAGAGGTTTATGGTCAAGTTCTGACCAACCCAAGCGGTGCCAACATGATTACAGGGATTGCGACAACCTTCTTAACAGCCAAATCTTCTAAAACTGGGAAAAATATTGCCGTCCTAGAAATCGACGAAGCCAGTCTATCTCGTATCTGTGACTATATCCAGCCAAGCCTTTTTGTTATCACCAATATCTTCCGTGACCAGATGGACCGCTATGGTGAGATTTACACAACTTACAAGATGATTTTGGATGCTATTCGTAAGGTGCCTACTGCCACTGTTCTCCTTAATGGAGACAGTCCACTTTTCTACAAGCCAGCTATTCCAAATCCTGTACAGTATTTTGGTTTTGACTTGGAGAAAGGTCCAGCCCAGCTGGCTCACTATAATACCGAAGGAATCCTCTGCCCTGACTGCCAAGGCATCCTCAAATATGAGCACAATACTTATGCAAATTTGGGTGCCTATATCTGTGAAGGCTGCGAATGTAAACGTCCTGAATTAGACTATCGCTTGACAGAATTGGTTGAGTTGACCAACAATCGCTCTCGCTTTGTCATTGACGGACAAGAATATGGTATCCAAATCGGTGGTCTCTACAATATCTACAACGCCCTAGCTGCGGTTGCTATCGCCTGTTTCCTTGGTGCAGATTCACAACTGATCAAGCAAGGATTTGACAAGAGCCGTGCTGTCTTTGGACGCCAGGAAACCTTCCATATCGGTGATAAGGAATGCACCCTCGTCTTGATTAAAAATCCAGTCGGTGCGACCCAAGCTATCGAGATGATTAAACTAGCTCCTTATCCATTTAGCCTATCTGTCCTCCTTAATGCCAACTATGCAGACGGTATTGATACCAGCTGGATCTGGGATGCTGATTTTGAACAAATCACTGACATGGACATTCCCGAAATCAACGCTGGCGGTGTTCGCCATTCTGAAATCGCACGTCGCCTCCGAGTAACCGGCTATCCAGCTGAGAAAATCACTGAAACAAGCAATCTGGAACAAGTTCTCAAAACAATTGAGAATCAAGACTGCAAGCATGCCTATATCCTAGCTACCTATACTGCTATGCTGGAATTCCGCGAACTGCTGGCTAATCGTCAGATTGTTAGAAAGGAGATGAACTAATGGTTTATACTTCACTTTCCTCAAAAGATGGCATTTACCCTTATCAGCTCAACATCGCCCACCTCTACGGAAACCTCATGAATACATACGGGGACAATGGCAATATCCTCATGCTCAAGTATGTGGCTGAAAAACTAGGGGCTCATGTGACAGTTGATATCGTTTCTCTCCATGATGACTTCGATAAAAATCACTACGACATCGCCTTTTTCGGTGGCGGTCAAGACTTTGAACAAAGTATTATTGCAGACGACCTACCTGCCAAAAAAGAAAGCATTGACAACTACATCCAAAACGACGGTGTGGTTCTGGCTATCTGTGGTGGTTTCCAACTATTGGGTCAATATTATGTTGAAGCTTCAGGGAGACGCATCGAAGGACTAGGGGTCATGGGTCACTATACCCTCAACCAGACTAATAACCGTTTTATCGGTGACATCAAGATTCACAATGAAGATTTCAATGAAACCTACTATGGATTTGAAAATCATCAGGGCCGTACCTTCCTCTCAGATGACCAAAAACCACTGGGACAGGTTGTCTATGGAAATGGAAACAATGAAGAAAAGGCCGGTGAAGGTGTTCATTACAAGAATGTCTTTGGTTCTTACTTCCATGGGCCTATCCTCTCTCGCAATGCCAATCTAGCTTATCGCCTAGTCACGACTGCCCTCAAGAAAAAGTACGGACAGGACATCCAACTTCCTGCCTATGAGGACATTCTCAGCCAAGAAATTGCTGAAGAATATAGCGACGTCAAAAGCAAGGCTGACTTTTCTTAAACTAAGGAAAACTAGATTAAAGAACTCCGCTATCTTGTCGGAGTTCTTTTTGTCTTTTCTTTTACCCTTCTCCCTTGCATTTTCTCTCTTTTTTTGCCAAAATAGAGGGGTAGAAAGAAGGTAGCATATGTCTAAATTACAACAAATCGTAACATATCTTGAATCAGAAAAACTAGACGTCGCTGTCGTATCTGACCCCGTCACAATCAATTACCTCACTGGCTTTTACAGTGACCCCCATGAACGCCAAATGTTCCTTTTTGTTCTAGCAGATCAGGAACCCCTCCTCTTTGTCCCAGCACTTGAGGTTGAGCGTGCAAGCAGCACCGTTCCCTTCCCAGTTGTCGGCTATGTGGATTCTGAAAACCCATGGCAAAAAATGAAACATGCTCTTCCACAACTTGACTTCAAACGCGTTGCTGTTGAGTTTGACAATCTCATTTTAACCAAATACCATGGCTTGAAAACAGTCTTTGAAACTGCTGAGTTTGACAACCTCACTCCTCGTATCCAACGCATGCGCCTCATCAAATCAGCTGACGAAGTGCAAAAAATGATGGTTGCAGGTCTCTATGCGGACAAGGCTGTTCATGTTGGTTTTGACAATATTTCTCTTGATAAGACTGAGACAGATATTATTGCCCAAATCGACTTTGCCATGAAACGTGAGGGCTATGAAATGAGTTTTGATACCATGGTCTTGACTGGTAATAATGCTGCAAATCCACACGGTATCCCAGCAGCAAACAAGGTTGAAAATAACGCTCTTCTCCTCTTTGACCTGGGTGTTCTAGTCAACGGCTATGCGTCAGATATGACTCGTACAGTCGCAGTCGGCAAACCTGACCAATTCAAGAAAGACATTTATAACTTGACCCTTGAAGCCCAACAAGCTGCTCTTGACTTTATCAAGCCAGGTGTGACTGCCCATGAAGTGGACCGCGCTGCCCGTGAGGTCATCGAAAAAGCTGGTTACGGCGAGTACTTCAACCACCGTCTCGGTCACGGTATCGGTATGGATGTCCACGAATTCCCATCTATCATGGAAGGAAACGACATGGTCATCGAAGAAGGCATGTGCTTCTCTGTTGAACCAGGTATCTATATCCCTGGTAAAGTCGGTGTCCGTATCGAAGACTGCGGTGTTGTTACCAAGGACGGCTTCGACCTCTTTACAAGCACCAGCAAAGATTTACTTTATTTTGATTAATATTCTCGGAAAATCTTTCCACAATAAAAACGCATAGTATCAAGGTTTCAACACTGTACTATGCGTTTTTCTGATTTGAAAGACTTTTGGCTCAGCCTCTTTACTTAATCTTCTTGATACTTTGACTAAGAATAATTCCTACAATCATCCCTACCATATTTTGCATGAAATTTGGTAGGATTTCTGGTAGGACTGCAGCCCAGCCATTCATCAAAGTTGAACCCAAGGCGTAGCCCCCTACCATGGCAATCGTTGCTAAGATAAGGCCTAACCACTGAGTTTTTCCTTTAAATCCTGCGAAAAATCCCTGCAAGCCATGGTTGACCAAGCTAAAGAACATCCACTGAGGATAGCCTGATAAGAGGTCAATCAAGAAACCTGCTAGTCCTCCGACTACAGCCCCTTCACGACTACCAAAGTAAAAGGCCGCAAAGAAGACACCAGCATCTAAAAGAGTTAGAATTCCTGTCGGTGTTGGAATTTTTAAGAAATAACCTAGAACCACAGAAAGGGCGGTTAAGAGGGATACAAGGGCGATTTTAGTTGTTTTGGTTTGCTTCATATTGTCTTACTCCATACTGATCTGCTTGTGCAATGGCACGATAAACGAAAGCCTTAGAGCTTTCCACTGATGGTAAAAGTTCATTACCTTTAACCAAGTGACTGGCAATGCTAGAGGCAAAGGTACAACCTGCACCAGCATTTTGCCCTTCAATGACAGGATTTTCTAGGACTGTAAAGGTTTGTCCATCATAAAAGACATCCACAGCCTTGTCCTGACTAAGGCGATTGCCTCCCTTGATAATAACTGCTGGCGCGCCTAAATCATGCAATTTCTGCGCTACAGTTTTCATGTCTTCCAAGGTTTTGATTTCTTGACCAGCCAATAATTCTGCTTCTGGGAGGTTAGGCGTAATCACACTGACATGAGGGAAAAAGCGAATCAACTCTTGGCAGAGTTCACTGACAGCCACGTCGTGCGTTTCCTTGCAGACCAAGACAGGGTCCAATACTACAGGTACTTCTGGGCGTTGTTTGATAAAGTCCAAGGCTTTCTCAGCCACACTGACAGTTGGTAAAAGACCAATCTTAATCCCTGCAAATTCCACATCACGCAAGCTATCTAATTCATGTTGAAAAATGGTATCGTCAGTTGGAAAGACTTCAAATCCTTTTTCTGTCAAGGCTGTCAAACAAGTCACTGCTACAAAGCCATGCAAGCCGTTCAAGGTATAGGTAGCCAAATCAGCTGATAAACCACCACCACTAAAAATATCATTTCCAGAAAGTGCTAAAATACGATTATTCTTCATAACGAATCTCCTTTAAATACAAGCCATTCGGTGCTGCCGTTGGACCAGCTAGCTGCCTGTCCTTCTTCTCCAAAATCAAGTCAATCTGCTCTACTGGCATACGATTATTTCCGATTTTGAGCAGCGTCCCCACCATATTGCGAATCTGTTTATACAAGAAACCATTTCCTGAAAAGGTAAAGGTCAAAAACTGCCCTGTCTCATCAACCCTGAGACTAGCTTCTGTAATGGTGCGAACCTTGTCTTCTACACTGGTTCCAGAGGCTGTAAAGCCTGTGAAATCATGGGTTCCTTCTAATTTCTTGACGGCCTCCTGCATCCTCTCTACATCGAGTGGATAGGGAAAGTGAGTGGCATAGTGACGGCGCATAGGATTTTTGGGACGGCCTCTATCCACAATAAACTCATAGGTTTTGCTGTGCTTGGCATAACGGCAATGAAAATCATCTGCTACAAGCTCAATCGAAATCACATCAATATCTTCAGGGGACTGGGTGTCCAGAGCAAAGCGAAGTTTCTCCTCATCCATTTGATAGGGGAGGTCAAAATGAAGCACCTGTCCCAAAGCATGAACACCACTATCAGTCCTACCAGCACCGTGAACGGTAATAGCTTGCCCCTTATTCAATCTAGTCAAGGTTTTTTCAATTTCTTCCTGAACGCTACGCGCATGTGGCTGGCGCTGAAAACCAGTAAAGGCATAACCATCATAGGAAATAGTTGCTTTGTATCTTGTCATAACTTCTATTTTATCAAGAAATTAGTCTATAGACAAGGTCCTAAAACAAATATTGTATGGGTACAAAAATCCTGAAAAGAAAACTTAGGAAAACAATCCTAAGCTCTCTTTTGAAGTAGGTACATGACAAAGATAGAGGTTACAATCAACCATGATCCTAAAATGGTAAAGACCAACATCCCATTTTGTGTTAGTAAACCAATCGCACCTAGAACGAATGGGGTCGTAAAGGCTCCGAAACTACATCCTAAAACCGCAAATGAGGTTGCTTGATTGAGGAGCTTAGCTGGAATTCTTTCAGAGACAAGTTGAAAGACTGTCGTCAAGGCTACACTGTAGGCAAAACCAGCCAAAATGCTTCCTACCACCACCACCCACAAGGATGGAGAGAGGGCAATCACAATTTGCCCTAAGCCAAATGTAATGCCAGACCAGAGGAGCAGTTTCTCTTTAAAGATAGAAATCAAGAAAGAAAAACTCACCCCAGCCACAATCCCGATTAACTGCATGACACTAAGAACAAAACTAGATAACTGGGCATCTCCAAGTCCTCTTTCCACCATCAAACTTGGAATACGAATAGTAATAGCCGTATTGGTACAAACTACAACCGCCGCTTCTATAGCTAGGATAAAAATCAAGCCTTTCATTTCTCGAGTTAAGCGACTTGCTTCCTTCGCTTTTTTCTTGACTTCTTTCTTTTCTTTTCCATAAGGGACAAAGAGCAGATAAAGGGTCAGCACCAAAAATCCAGCACTATAGGCTAGGAAGGTAGCTGTCCAACCAAAGGCCAACAACTGGCCGACTGCCAAGGTAATGAGAGAAGCTCCAACAACCTCTGCAGAACCGCGTAACCCTAACATCTGAATTCGCGTTTTCCCTTGGTAACGTTCACTGATAATAGAAATGGCCTTAGCATTGATCATCCCAACACCCAAACCAAACAGAATCCGTGTTCCAAAGACAAAGGGATAGGCCTGATACCAGAAGGGAGCCGTCCCGCTCAGTGATAAAATCAGCAAGCCCAAACTAATCTGTAAGCGCTCAGGAAAGATTTTTTCTAAGAAACCATTTAGTAGTAACATAATCATTATTCCAAAGGAAGGCAAGCTCGCCAAGAGCTCAATTTGTTCCTTAGGATATCCTTGATAATAGTCAAACATGGCTGGTAGGGCACTTGAAATCGAAAAGGAGGTAATCAAAACGAGGGAGAGAGCCAAAATACTGGCCCGTTCTAAAAATTGTTTCATGAAATCTCTTTCTATCTTTCTCTTAATCTTCTATTTTTTGATAGTTATCAAACAAGCAAGAAAAGAAGAAGTCTCATTGGTTTGTAGACTCCTTCTTAAACTCGAAAATGAATCCCTTGTGTCTTTTACTCAATGAAAATCAAAGAGCAAACTAGGAAGATAGCCGCAGGCTGTACTTGAGTACGGCAAGGCGAAACTGACGTGGTTTGAAGAGATTCTCGAAGAGTATTAGGATGACTTTCTCTTGATTTGCTTAATAAAGTAGAAGATAAATCCTGCCACCATATAGGCAACAAAGATAATCAGACACCACTTGAACACGACATCCCAACCCTTGTTCACATTCAAAAAGAAGTAAGGAAAGGGACTGACCTTAGAATTAGGAATGTCTAGTTTCAGTACCAAGCCATTAAAAAGAGCAAAAATCATATACAGCAAGGGTAAAATCGTCCACACAACTGGATCCCAAATCTTGTATTGACCCTGTTTGTCAAAAAAGAGGGTATCTGCTAAAAACCAGAGGGGAACGATATAGTGGCAAAGGAAATTTTCTAGAGTATAGAAATTAGTCGCAATAGGCGCTAAGAGGAAATGGTAAATCACACAGGTAATCATGATACTCATGGTGACCCCACCTTTTAAGCGCAAGAGACTTGGTCTTTGCCAGTTTTCACCTAAACGGCTCATAACCTTTAGGAGATAGAGCGTAAAAATCGCTACTAAGAGGTTTGACAGAACCGTATAATAGAGAAGCATCCCAAATCCACCATGCTTGGCGATTTCAAGATAAACTCCCGTAAAAGCCGCTAGAAACAAGAAGATACGGCTATAAAATACAAGTTTATAGTGCTTTGACATGCTTAAATTTTCTTCACAAACTCTGATTTGAGTTTCATGGCACCAAAACCATCAATCTTACAGTCGATATTGTGGTCGCCTTCTACGATGCGGATATTTTTCACGCGCGTCCCTTGTTTCAAATCTTTTGGCGCACCTTTTACTTTCAAATCCTTAATGAGAGTTACTGTATCACCATCAGCCAATTTATTTCCGTTGGCATCGATAGCGACAAGACCATCTTCTACTTCTGCAACTTCAGCAGGATTCCACTCATAAGCACACTCTGGGCAAACCAGTAGGGCACCGTCTTCGTAGACATACTCTGAGTTACATTTTTGGCAATTTGGTAAGTTGTTCATGGTTTCTCCTTATCATCATTCACTATTCTTTGAAAATCAAAATTTCTCGAACAGCAACTATTATACCTTAAAATCAGCATTTTGACAAATTTAGAAAAAACCGATATCAATCTATCGGCTTTTTTACATTTACATTCTTTTTTCAGCTTCTGCTTTGATTTTTTCAACTACTTCTTGAATGTTCAAGCCAGTTGTATCAAGGTAGACAGCATCCTCTGCTTGTTTGAGAGGCGAAGTCTCACGATGACTATCCTTGTAGTCACGCGCAGCAATTTCCTCTTTTAGAGTTTCAAGGTCTGTTTCAATTCCCTTGGCAATATTTTCCTTGTAACGACGCTCTGCTCTCTCATCAACAGAAGCTACTAGGAAAATTTTCAATTCTGCTTGTGGCAATACAACCGTTCCAATATCACGACCGTCCATGACAATCCCACCTTGCTGGGCAATCTCTTGTTGGAGAGAAACTAGTTTCTCACGTACTTCAGGAATTGCCGCAATAGCTGAAACATGATTGGTCACTTCATTTTCACGGATAGGATGGGTAATATCCACATCTCCTACAAAGACAAGCTGTTCTCCAGTTTCTGAACGTCCAAAGCTGATTGGATGCTGGTCCAATAAGTCTAAGAGTTCTTCAACTTGTTCTACTCCTAATTGGTTCCTGAGAGCCATGTAGGTCGCTGCACGATACATAGCACCTGTATCTAGATAGGTGTAACCAAAATCCTTGGCAATAATCTTTGCGACCGTACTCTTACCACTTGAAGCAGGACCGTCAATAGCAATTTGAATTGTTTTCATATCAACTCCTATTTGATTTTAACAACGTCACCTGGATTAGCAAACCAAGACCCTGTAGCCATGTGCCCAGGATTCAAGGCCTCTAACTGAGCAATGGAGATTCCTGCACGAGCGGCAATAGCTGCTTCCCCTTCTCCTGCTAGAACTTTAATCGTTCCTTCAGGATCTGTTGAATGTTCTGAGCTAGTAGATGATTCTTCCTTACCCTCTGAACTAGAAGATGCCTGCTCTGAACTACTAGAAGATGAAATCTGTACTACATTTGCATCAGAATCGTGAAAATCTTTTAAGGCTGCCGTGCGATTGCTCCCACCCGATGAGAGATAGATAAGAACAATAATCATCACGACTACAATCACAAAGAAAATACTTGCTAAGATAGTCAAGATACGATTAGCCAGCACTCCTCCACCTTGTTCTCTCTTACGACGTTCTGTTCTTGTTTCTTCTTGATTCTCATAAATATCTTCTTGCCACGGTTCTTTTGCCATACCTTACTCCTTGTTTTTTTTTACTTTTCTTATTACAATATAAATATGAAAATCACACTTATACCTGAACGCTGCATTGCCTGTGGACTTTGCCAAACTTATTCTGAATTATTTGATTACCACGATAATGGAATCGTGCGTTTTTACGATGACCCTGACCAACTAGAAAAAGAAATCTCTCCTAGTCAGGACGTCGTAGAAGCTGTTAGAAACTGTCCGACACGTGCCTTGATTAAAGATTAACTCTAATCTTTCGTAGTAAATTGACAAGAACGTTTCACTCTTTCTAGTTTAGCACATTTCCATGTAAAATTATAGTCTTTTCACTTTATTTTTTTCTGTAAAATCAGGAAGGTTACTTTTTTCTTTGATAAGATAAAGTGGTCTTTTTTTAGTCTCTAGATAAATCTTACTGATATACTTGCCGAGAATCCCAATGGTCAAGAGTTGAATGCCTCCAAGAAAGAGAATAACAGCCATCAGAGAGGTCCAACCTGATGTCGGATTGCCCAAAATGAGAGTCCGAACCACAACAAAAAAGGTCATAAGCAGAGAAATAAAACAAGATAGGAGACCAGCCACAAAGGCTATAATCAAGGGAAAATCTGAAAAATTAACAATCCCTTCAATGGAGTAGAAAAAGAGTTGCCTAAAACTCCAACTGGTCTTGCCAGCCTGCCTTTCGACATTTGGATAGTCCAGATAGTGGGTTTTAAAACCCACCCAGGCAAAGAGACCCTTTGAAAAACGATTGGACTCGGTCAAGCTTAAAATAGCATCAACCACAGACCTTCTCATCATGCGAAAATCACGGACACCTGACGGCAGGGCTACTGGACTATTTTTTTTCATGAAGCCGTAAAAGAGATTAGCACAGAAACTGCGAAAGAAAGGTTCCCCCTCTCGACTAGTTCTCCGTGTCCCAACACAGTCCAAGTCTGCATTCTGGTCTAGTAAGGCTTTCATCTCAAGTAACATACTAGGAGGATCTTGGAGGTCTGCATCCATCACCACCACCAAATCTCCTGTCGCATATTGCAAGCCTGCATAGAGGGCTGCTTCTTTGCCAAAATTTCGCGAGAAAGAAATATAATGAACTGCCGGATTTTGCTCCCGATAGGCCTTTAAGAGTTCCAAGGTCCCATCACTTGATCCATCATCGACAAAGACATACTCGATTTCTGTTTCCAAATCTGGAAGTAAAGCTTCCAAAGCCTGATAAAAAAGAGGAAGTACTTCCTCTTCGTTTAAACAGGGGACAATGATTGACATCACCATCTTAGTCTTCAAATCCATTTGGATGCTTACTTTGCCAACGCCATGCATCTTCACACATTTGAGTGATGCCTAATTCTGCTTCCCAGCCCAGTTCTGCTTTGGCTTTTGCAGGATCTGAATAGCAGGCTGCGATATCACCTGGTCGGCGGTCTACGATGCGATAAGGAATTGGACGTCCCACTGCTTTTTCCATGTTTTGGATAATTTCAAGAACTGAGTAGCCTTTACCTGTTCCAAGGTTATAAACGTTTAGGCCTGAACCTTTTTGGATTTTTTGTAGAGCTGCAACGTGACCTTTAGCCAAATCGACAACGTGGATATAATCACGAACACCAGTTCCGTCTTCCGTATCGTAATCGTCTCCAAACACTTGCACTTGCTCTAATTTTCCAACGGCTACTTGAGTCACATATGGCAAGAGATTGTTTGGAATACCGTTTGGATTTTCTCCCAAATCACCACTCTCATGGGCTCCGATTGGGTTAAAGTAACGAAGCAAGACCACATTCCATTCTGAGTCTGC
Organism: uncultured Streptococcus sp.; assembly: GCA_963542415.1. Classification (GTDB taxonomy): domain Bacteria; phylum Bacillota; class Bacilli; order Lactobacillales; family Streptococcaceae; genus Streptococcus. The sequence continues at coordinate 4,767 of CAUTXU010000024.1, read as the reverse complement.
TTTGTAAATATCCGTCAAAATTTCCTCTAGCATAAGCTTGGTGCGGCCATATGGATTGGTCACTGAAAGTGGGAAATCTTCCAAGATGGGCACTGTATGAGGATCTCCGTAAACTGTCGCAGAAGAACTGAAAATGATGTTTTTACAGTTGTTTTCTTCCATAGCTTTTAGAAGACTGACAGTTCCTGCGATATTGTTATCATAATAGGCAAGAGGGATACGGGTAGATTCACCGACAGCCTTCAAACCAGCAAAGTGAATGACACCTGTTGGTTCTTCTTGTTTGAAAATGTCACGAAGAGTATCTGTATCACGGATATCTGCCTCATAGAAAGGCACTTCAACTCCTGTAATTCTCTCAACAACTTCTAAACTTTTTCTGTTACTATTAACAAGGTTATCCACCACAACAACTTGATGACCTGCTTGGATTAACTCAATAACTGTGTGGGTTCCGATAAAACCTGCTCCACCCGTTACCAAAATCTTTTCTTGCATCTTCTTTCCTCGATTCTCGGATTATTTTTTCTTATTTTACCATTTTTGATAGGGAATGTCATTTGCCATCCTAGAGGGTAGGATAAAATTTCAGTAAAATTCCTATTCACTTTTTACTCGTTTGACATAGTTTTCAATTGGGTAGTTTTCAGGGTCCAAGGTCAATTCTTTTCCTTGAACCAGTTGTGCTAGATGGTAGCCAATGATAGGACCAGTTGTGAGGCCTGATGAACCTAGTCCACTAGCAGCATAGACACCTGACAATTCTGGAACCTGCCCAAAGAAAGGAGAGAAATCAGGGGTGTAGGCGCGGATTCCCACACGCTCAGCCCTTAAAGTCGCTTTAGCTAAAACTGGGTAGTGAGGCAAGGCCACCTCCTCCATTTTTTTGAGCAAGGTTTCATCTACCGTCAAATCAAATCCCATATCATTTTCATGAGTAGCTCCTAGGGACAATTTCCCACCTGCAAAAGGAATCAAATCCCACTCCCCTTCTGGCATAACAACAGGGTAAGATTCCATGTCTTGGGCAAGCTGATAATCTCGTAGTTGTCCTTTTTGAGGACGGACATCCACTTCATAACCCAAGGGTTCTAACATGTCCCCCAACCAAGCTCCCGTTGCCAAAATAACCTGCTCAAACATCTCTTCACCAATCTGGTAGCCTGATGATAAGGGTGTCAGAGTCACTTTTTCTTTGACCAGCTTGACATGACTGGCTTCCAGCAAACGAGTCACTAAGAGTTGACCATCTACTCTCGCTCCACCCGAAGCATAGAGCAAGTGATCAAATCCCTGCAAGCCAGGGAATAATTCATTGGCTGATGCTTGATCCAAGATGGCTAATTTCCCTATCAAGGGAGATTCTTCTCTGCGTTGGAGGGCCAGTTGATAAAGTTCTTCTAACTTGGTTTCATCCTTTTTCAGGAGAAAAACTCCCGAACGCTGGTAGAAGTCGATTTCTTGCCCTGACTTTTCTAAATCAACCAACAAATCCACATAAAAGTCAGCCCCCAAGCGCGCCATCTTGTACCAGGCCTTATTGCGGCGTTTGGAAAACCAAGGGCTGATAATTCCTGCTGCAGCCTTGGTTGCCTGACCTTGTCCATGGTCAAAGACGGTTATCTCTAGATCGCTTTCTTTCGAGAGGTAGTAGGCAGCTGTTGCTCCTACAATCCCTGCTCCAATAATAGCAATTTTTTTCATTGTTTTCACTTTCTAACTAGATATGGTGGAAAGGATTGGTTGATGCTTGACTAGGTACAATATCGATTGTCCAGCCCTTCTCTTCCTTCCATTGAGTAAGGAGTGCAGCAATTTTTTCTACAAAAAGCACTTCAATATAGTGACCTGGATCCAATGCCAACAAACCATCAGACAACATATCCTGGGCAGTGTGGTAGTAAATATCACCAGTGATATAGACATCTGCCCCCTTTGCTAAAGCATCCTTATAGAAAGACTGCCCACTACCACCACAGATGGCCACTCTTGAAATAGGCTTCTGTAAATCACTTTCTTGATAATGGACCATTCGAAGACTATCTAAACCAAAGACTTGCTTGACATGTTGGGCTAATTCCCCAAATGTCTGAGGCTGAATATTCCCAATACGACCAAGTCCACGTTCTGGACCTGTCTCCTGCAGATAATTCGTCTCCTCGATTCCTAGCATCTGGCAAAACCAATCATTGAGACCATTTTCTACGATGTCAATGTTAGTATGGCTGACATAAACTGCAATATCATGCTTAATCAAATCAATGTAAATCTGGTTTTGCGGACGACTGGCTACCAAGTCCTTGATCGGACGAAAAATCGGCGCGTGCTTGACGATAATTAAATCCACACCCTTTTCAATGGCTTCAGCAACCGTCTCTTCACGAATATCGAGAGCCACCATAACTCTTTGGATATCCTTGTCCAAAGTTCCAATTTGCAGGCCACGACTATCCCCCTCCATGGAAAATTCCTGGGGGCAAAAGGCTTCATACGCCTTAATAACTTCACTTGCTTGCATGGAGAACCTCCTTGATGGCTTGAATTTTATCTACTAGAACTTGACGTTCCTCCAGATTTTTTTCTGGGATTTGTCCGAGGGCAAACTCTAACTTAGCAGCCTCTTTTTGCCATTTTTGGACAAAGACTGGGCTGACTTCTTTGGACAAGAAGGGACCAAAGCGGACATCACTGGCTGATAACTTCATTTGTCCCGTTTCCACAACTAGAATTTCATAAAATTTACCAGCTTCTTCTAGAATGCTTTCCGCTACAATCTGAAATCCGTTCTCTTGCAACCAGATACGCAAGTCGTCTTCACGATTATTTGGTTGGAGGATTAAACGCTCTACATTAGCTAGCTTGTCCAAACCTTCTTCTAAAATCCTAGCAATCAAACGACCTCCCATGCCAGCAATGGTGATGACAGATACCTGATCTGCCTCTTCAAAAGCTGCCAAGCCATTGGCTAAACGGACTTGGATTTTCTCCTTTAGACCGTGAGCCTCAACATTTTTGACTGCAGATTGGTAAGGACCTTCCACCACCTCACCTGCAATGGCGCTTTTGATTTGACCTCTCTCGACTAACTCGATAGGCAGATAAGCATGATCACTCCCCACATCTAGTAAAATAGCTCCCTGTGGCACAAAGGATGCCACCAATTCTAATCTCTTTGAAATCATCTTCTCTCTCTTTCCAAAACTCTATTACCTCTTATTATACCACATTTCAGCTAGCAATCTTGCACCTAAAAAAACCGCAATCCACAGATTGCAGCCTTTCTTTATTTTCTGGCTTGATAGCAACTAGTCAGGATGAAAATCACGGTAAAGACCAACATCATGACACCATAAACAGGTAATGTTTGTCCTGTTAAGGTTGAAATTTCAAGCAGTTTTTGAATTCTTGGGAAGAGAGCTGTGGCTAGGAAGCCTCCTACTGACCAAACAATCAAGAGGACACGCCAGAGGGTAAATGGCATGCAGGCTCTAAATACGGATAAGAAACCAATTGACCCCAAGAGATAATAGAGTAGAGTTGAGATTTCTAACTCAGACCAACCTTGGCTACTTCCAAATATTTTCACAAAAAGAACGCTGAACACAACCATGAGAGCACTTGGTAGAGCACGAAGCATGGATCTTCTGAGGAAGTTTGGCTCAACAGGTTTGATATTTCTCTCAAAAGTCAGAACGAATGGTGGGAAACCTTCCACGAACTGGTCAATCATGGTAATCTGGATTGGAATGAAGGGGAAAATCAAGATCCATTCAGACCGTCCCAGAAGAGCACTGGCAATACAGATGACTGCGAGCAAGAATGAGTAGATGGTCTTTATCAAGAAAATCGGTGCAATATGAGCAATGTTATTGACCACGCGACGACCTTCAAATAGAATCTCAGGAACATCATTAAAGTCAGAGTTCAAGAGAACCAAATTGGCAATCTGACGGGTTGCTGGATCACCTTCAGCCATCACGATAGAACAATCCGCTTCACGAAGAGCCAGGATATCATTGACACCGTCCCCTGTCATAGCCGTTGTATGACCTGCTTTTTTCAGTGTTTGGATGATGAGTTTCTTTTGATGAGGGGAAACACGTCCAAAAATAGCTGTCTCCTCAGTCATAGCAATCAATTCCTCATCTGTGATTTTCGAGCAATCTACATAGCTATGGTAGTCCGCAAAACCAGCCTTCTGAGCAATGCTGGACACAGTAACTGGATTGTCACCAGAAATAATCTTGAGTCCCACTTCCTGAGAACGGAGATAGTCCAGCGTCTCTGCTGCTCCTTCTCGAATAGGATCCAAAATTTCCAACAAGGCTAGAGCCTGAATATCAGATGGTTTCTGCGGTTTGTGATGGTCTAATTTCTCCTGACTGAGTGCCAAGACCAAGACACGTGAGCCTCTCTCCAAGGCCTCTCTGGCTTCTGGGACCTCAGAATCCAGTAACATCTCAGGGGCACCTAAGAAAACTGTTCCCAATCCTTCTAACTCCATGGCTCCCCACTTGCGGTCGCTTGAGAAAGGCAGATTGGAAATCATAGGATAGGCAACCTGTCCTTGGAAACGTTTGCGAATAGCTTGAGCTGTTGGATTTTTATCTTCACTATGGGCTATGTAGCTAGTCAGGATGCTGGAAATAGCCTCATCACCATAAGTTTCCGTCAGCGGAAGGACAGCTTCTACCTGCATCTTTCCTTGGGTAATGGTGCCCGTCTTATCCAAACAGAGCATATCCACGCGCGCCAAGGTCTCAACAG
>CAUTXU010000023.1:0-16152 GCA_963542415.1 uncultured Streptococcus sp. | reverse complement strand
TCCACAGTATAAGATTTACCATTTGGTAATGTAATCGTTACTTTTACAGGTGTTTTTTCACCTGGCGTTGTTAAGTCTGGAATATTTTCAACCTTAGTAACCTTACCACCTTCTGGAATCTTCATTCCTTTTGTATAATCGTCTTCAGTCAAAGGAGTGTTTGTTACTGGTGTTTCAATCGGTGTTGGTTTTGTTTCAACTACTTTAATAGTAGCTGGAACTTCAACTAACACTTTTCCATCTTTATCTTTTACAACTACTGTAACTGGTTTATCCCCTGGAGTTGTTCCATCATATGGAGTTGTTTGTCCTTCTGGAACTTTGTATTCGAATGTTGAACCTTCTGGATAGTCACTTGGTGTGATACTATCTTCAGCTTTAGGTTTATCTTTATCTTCAGCATTTACTGGAGTTAATTGTTCTTTGCCTTGAACGACTTTAATCTTCGCAGGTACTTCTACAAGTGTATCTCCATCTGAATCTTTCACGACTACAGTAACGTCTTTTTCGCCTGGTGTAGTCGTATCTACTGGAGTTTTGTACTCAAATGTTGTTCCATCTGGGTATTGTTCTGGATCAATACTCTTAGAAGCATCTGGTTGTGGTTTGCTTGGGTCTGCTACTACGTATTGTGTCTTAGTATCTACTACCACTACTTTTGCAGGAACTTCTGCAATTGGTTGTCCATTTAACTTCGCTACAACTGTTACATCTTTTTCGCCTGGTGTTGTTGTATCTACTGGAGTGTTATCTTTATATTCAAATGTTGTTCCAGTTGGGAAATCATTCGGATTAATGTTCTCTTTCGGATCTGGTTGTTTCTTAGTTGGATCTACTGGGACATATTTAGGATAACTTTCCACTACACGTACTGTAGATGGCACTTCAACTAATACCTTATCTCCTTGTTTCACAACAACAGTAACTTTCTTATCACCTGGTGTAGATGTATCTACTTCTTCTTTGTACTCAAATGTTGCATCTTCTGGGTAATCATTCGAATCAATACTATCTTCAGGTGATGGTTGTTTCTTACCTTCATCTACTGGAACGATTTGTGGATTTCCTTGTACAACCTTCACTTTTGTTGGTACTTCAACAAGTTTATCTTCGCCATCTTTCGCAACCACAACTACATCTTTTTCTCCTGGTGTTGTCACATCGATTGGAGTTGTTTGTCCATCTGGAGTCTTATATCTAAATGTAGATCCTTCTGGATAATCTGTTTTATCGATGCTCTTCTCTGGATCTGGTTGTTTGTTGTTTTCATCCACTGGAACGATTTGTGGTACACCTTCAACTACTGTAACTGGGACTTTAACAGTCGTTGTTTTTTCTTGACCATCTACTGTATATTTAACAGTTACATCTACTTCAGTATCATCTGTTAAGTCAGGAACTGTTACTGGAACTGTTTTATCAATCTCAACTTTAGCACCTTGCGGTAGTTTACCTGTAAATGTTCCATCAGCAATCGCTTTTTCAGCTTGAGCAAGCACTTTTTCTTTTGCTTTTTCTTTGTCGCCATTTTTAGGAACAAGAATTTCATCTGCTTCTGGTTTTGGTAATACTGTTACTGGAACTTTCACTGTTTCGGTTAGCTTACCATTGTCATAAGTTACTGGTACGTCAACTGTAATATCTGTAGCTCCTGCTTTACCTGCTGTTTCTGGTAATGTTGTTGGTTCACCTTTTGTACCATCTGTTCCTGGTGTTACGGCTGTTTTTGCTTGTTCAGCAGTTGGTGTTTCACCTTCGAACACGACGATTTTGCTTGGAGTTGAGCTTACTACTGTAACTGGGACTGAAATAGTATCTTCTGCTACTACTGTACCTGTGCTGTCTTTGTATTGAACTTTTACTGGTACATTGTCTTTATCCCCATTAGAAGTTGTCGCTGGAACAGTATAATCTTGATTTGGTACTAATTCTGCTGTAACTCCTGATGGTAATGCTAGTTTACCTACTGCAGCTTGTGCTTTTTCCTTCACAGCTGTTGTTAAGTTTTCACCAGTTGTATCTTTTAATGTGATTACTTTTTCTGGTGTTGCTTTTGGTAATACTTCAACTGGTACAGTTACTGTTTCTGTTCCGTTTGGATATGTTACTGTAGTTGGAACAGTTACATCTTTAGCTCCTGCTTTTCCTGTTGTTTCTGGTAAAGCAGTTTCTGTTGGAGCGTTAACTGTTCCTCCAGTACCTGGTGTTACGGCATTCTTAACTTTCTCAGCATCTGGTTTTGTTCCTTCTACAGTGTAGACTGTTTTTGGTTCTGAACCTAAGACATTAATCGTTACTGGTACTGTTGTATTGTATGTTTTTCCATCTACTGTATATGTTGCTGGAACATTTACAACACCCTTGTTTGTACCTTTTTCATTTGTTAGAGTTTCTGCAACAGCTTCTGTTATATCACCGACTGTTACTGTTGCTCCTGTAGGTAATTTTCCTTTGAAGTCAGCTGCTTCTACTAATGCTGTTGCTTTTGCTTTAGCAACTTCTTTTACTTTATCTACTGTTGAACCTTTTGGTACATCTGCTTCGCCAGTTGCTTTTGGTAAAACTGTTACTGGAACGCTTACTGTTTCTGTTAACTTACCATTGTCATATGTTACTGGTACGTCTACTTTAACGTCTGTTGCTCCTGCCTTACCTGCTATTTCTGGTAATGTTGTTGGTTCACCTTTTGTTCCATCTGTTCCTGGTGTAACTGCACCTTTAACTGCATCAGCGGTTACTTCATCACCTTCGAACACGACAATTTTACTTGGAGTTGAGCTTACTAGTGTAACTGGGACTGAAATAGTATCTTCTGCTACTACTGTACCTGTGCTGTCTTTGTATTGTACTTTTACTGGTACTGCTGTTTTATCACCATTAAAATCTGTTGCTGGTACAGTATAATCTTGATTTGGTACTAATTCTACTGTAACTACTGATGGTAAAGTCAATTTACCTAGTGCAGCTTGTGCTTTTTCTTTCACTGCTGTTGTTAGGGTGTCACTAGTTGTATCTTTTAATGTTGTTACTTTTTCTGGTGTTGCTTTTGGCAATACTTCTACTGGGACTTTTACAGTTTCTGTTCCACTTGGATACGTTACTGTTGTAGTTGCAGTTACATCTTTAGCTCCAACTTTCCCTGTTGTTTCTGGTAAATCAGTTTCTGTTGGTGTTCCTACAGTTCCTCCAGTACCTGGTGTTACGGCATTCTTAACTTTCTCAGCATCTGGTTTTGTTCCTTCTACAGTGTAGACTGTTTTTGGTTCTGAACCTAATACATTAACCGTAATTTCTGCATCTTTTGTATAAGTTGTTCCATCTACTGTGTATGTTACTGGAACTTTAACGATCCCTTTGTTCGTTCCTTTTTCTGCAGTGATTGTTGCTAAAATTTCTTCTGTAATCTCACCAACCACTACATCTTTAGAACCTTCTGGTAATTTAGCTTTGAAATCAGCTGATGTTGCTACTTCTGTCGCTTTTGCTTTCGCTACTTCTTTAACTTTATCTACTGGGGCTCCTTTTTGTACTTCTACTTCACCAGTTGCTTTTGGTAACACCAACACTGGAACTGTTACTGTTTCAGGAAGTACAACATTTCCCTTCGTATAAGATACTGTTGTTTCAACATTAATTACTTGTCCAGCTTTACCAGTTGTTGTAGGCAGATTTTGAACATTATTTGTTGTAGCTGTATATCCAGGAATTGTAGCAGGAGTTATTTTCCCCTTAATATCATCATTTTGGATTGTATCTCCTTCAAAAACAACTTTCTGTTGCTTAGTAGATGCCACTACATTCACATTAATGTCTATTTGATTATTAAATTTCTTACTTCCAACAGTGTGAATAACTGGTACTTTTAGAGTTCCACTATTTTCTTTTACAGCAGCTGTAGAATAACCTTGTACCATTGCAATTAAACTTGTTTCACTTAAATTTAGAGCAGCAGTAGCTTTTAATGTTGCTAATTTTTCTCTATAAGCTTCTGAATTTAGTAATTCTTCAGCACTTACTGTTGCTGCTTCTTTTGCTTTTTCAAAAGTTGTTCCAACTGGTACAGTTATAGTGCTATTTCCTGTCATAGAATCAATATAAATACTACGATTATATTTATAGTCTGGATTATCGGAAGTTTCTAAACTATTAGCATTTACATTCACTGGAGTATTATATCTATCCGCACCAACTATTCCATACGGTAAGATCATATTTCCTAATTTATCTTTTCCTCCAAATCCATTTTTCCCTACTACCTCAAATGTTGCTTCTCCGACAAAATCAGGCGTTACTTCAAATGGGATCGAAACAGTGTTGGATTTACCACTTGTTGGATTAATATCTCGTTTTGGTAAATCAATTTTAAAAGTAAGTTCTCGTGTATCTTTGTTATATTTAAAGTCATAAGTATAACTTGGAGCAAATAAACTTTTGCCATTTACTTCATTCAAGTCTGTCCCTTGTAATGTACCTAACTTAACACCTTTAGGAACTTTCAACGTAACTTCATACTTAGTCTGATATACTACTCCTACTCCACCATTATTACTTAGCGTTACATTAAACGTTCCTTTTTGAGCATTTTTATAAATAGAATCATCTGTATAACCATATGCTTCTTTATCTCTACCTGAAACAACTGTCGTCGTTAAAGTCAGTGCTGGTCCTGGAGTTAATCCTAGTCCTGCAACTATATATCCATCTTCAACCTTATGACCATTCAAGTAATCAGAAGTTGTTGGCTGATCTCCTGCTTCTACAAATACACGTACCTTAGTCGTCCCTTCAGGCACTTTTACTACACGCCATAATGCAGCAAAACCATCCGAATCTGATCCAGGTTGTCCAATAAATTCTGTATCTGAAGCTTTTCCATCTTTTCTAGTTAATTCTGATAATGGTTGACCTGTATATGCATCAACTATTTTCATTTTTATTTTTTCACCTGTTGAAGACAAACCTAATTTACCATAAGCACTAGAAAAGACAAGATTAGCATACAAATGAGAGTTAGGGTTTACGTCGAAATCTTTATAGATAGTTGTTCCTTGTTTTTTTAATTCTACATAATAATCTTTATTAACTTTTCCTATACTTCCATTTCCCAAACGATCAGTACTAATCATATAATTTAGTACTCCACCACCAGCGTTTGGTCTGCCTTGACCACCAGTAGCTGTAACATGACCGTTATTATCATAAACTTTTGCTGGTTTTGGTGCATATGTGGTTGCTGATTGTCCTTCTTTATATTCTATATCAGTAGGTGCTTCTGGTTTAACAATATTTACGGTGTTTGCGCCTTCTTTATCTACAATCTTCCAGCCGCCCAAAGCTCCTGCTTTGGCTTCATCGACCGTTATTTCTTTTTGTTTCCAATGATAAGTTGCTGAACCCAAATTAATAGAGCCTTTTATACCCGTACCTTGATTTTCTGCACGTTTTGTATGTGATGTAGCATTTGAAAAGTCAGGCGTTCCAAAAGTATCATTTAAATTACTAATTACTGCATCAGATGGATTATTCCCATAATTTGCTAAGTGATTATTGGCTGGTGCTCCCCAATCTAATTTTTTAGCTTGGTATAGTTTCAATAAATCTACTTTATCTTTTAACTCTTGTAAAAGTGCATGCTTTTCTTTTTCTGTTGTTGGGATGTTGTTCCCTTTATTTCTAACAGCTTGTGCAGACTCTTTTACCTGTGTTAGTATTCCTACGAACTCTTTATCTGTTTGCCCTTCTCCTTTAGCATTTTCAGCAGAGATTAAAGATTCAACTTTTGCGATTTCCGCCTCTAATTCAGAAGCTTTTTGTGTAATATCATTCGTATTTACAGCAACAGGATTTTCAGTACCATCTGCAACCGTACCTGTATCTCTAAACTCACTTTCCCCTTTTCCAGGAATGGCTTGTCCATTTCTTGGATTTTGGTTTTTGTTTACTTTTGTTGTTTCTGATTTGATACTGTTTAAAATGACAAGGTTACTTGAAAGTTGTTTAGCCAATGCATTAACTTTTGCCTGTGTTTTTGTATCATCATTTAAAAGCTCTTTTGCTTTATTAACCAAGTTTTTAGCATCATCAATGACTGATTTTGTTTTCTTGCCTTCGGTTAATTGACTCAATCGACTTTCAGCTTTAGCAACTAAATCTTCTAATGATGCGGTATTAATAACAACTTTTTCCGTCACTACCTTTGGAGCTTCAGCTTCACTGAAATGTTTATCAGTAGCAGACTCTTTTACAGAAGTATTATTTTGTCCATCGGGCTCTTTAGCAGTAACTGATGCTTGTCCAGCAACTTCCCTAGATTCCGAGGACTTATCATTGACACTTTGAGCATTTTGAACTTCTCTAGTTTCTGGATTAGTTGCTTGTTCAGCCGCTTGAACACTTCCTCCACCAAGGAAAAACAATCCAGTAGCTACAGCTACACTAGCCGCACCGAAACTAACCTTACGAATACTGTAACGTGTGAATTTCTCCACTTGCGATTGGCGAACATGACGCCCTTTGGGTTTAAACATTCCCTTACTCCTTTTTTCTGACAAATGTCAGTTAATATATATAGGAAGGCTAAAAACAACAAGCCCCCCCTCAAATATATTTGTATATTTAAAGGTTCTTATCAAAATTATACCCTTTAATCCTTTATAAATCAAGTATTTCGGTTTTTCAGAAGATAATATATTAATTTTATCAGATTGTTAATTATAATATATTTAAAATATAAATAATATCTATATTGTTGATGTTTTTTATAAAAAAAGCCTAGTTTAAAATGGTAAAACTAGACTTTTTTATCTATTTTATTTTTCTTCCTTCACTTCTTTGGTTGCTACATCATCACCAAACCATTTTTTGCTAATTTCTTGGAACTTACCATCCTTATAAAGATTAGAAAATCCTTCATTTATCTTTTTAACCAGAGTTGTATCTTCCTTACGTGCTCCAACCGCAAAATCTTCTGTCTCTAGTCCAACTGTAAAGACATTATAATCGTTTAAAACGCCTTCTGCTTCTAAATAATAGTTTGCATAGACACGATCAATTAATAGACCATCAATTCGATCGTTTTTCAAATCAATCAAGGCTTCATTAAAGGTTTGGTATTGATTCGCTTTATTATTAGCAACAATATCCTTCAAAATCGCTGGATTTGCTTCAAAGTCCTCATAACCAGATGAACCAGCTTGAGCTCCTAATGTCTTTCCAGCCATATCCTTTGCAGTCGTGATACCTGAAGATTTCTTAGTCACCAATACCTGCTCATTCTTCATATATGAGTTACTGAATGCTACCTTTTCACGGCGTTCGTCTGTAGCGGAATAGCCATTCCAAATCAGATCAATCGTTCCTTTTGTCAATTCAGCTTCTTTCAAATCCCAATCAATCGGTTGCCAATTTACCGTAATTCCATATTTTTCAAAAACAGCTGTAGCTAAATCAATATCAAATCCTGCATAGGAACCATCTTTCTGAGCAAATCCCATTGGAACAAAAGTACTATCAAATCCAATAGTAATAGACTTGTTAGACTTGTACTTAGACCAATTATCTCCACTAGTTTCACTAGCATTTTTCCCACAAGCTACTAAGAACAAAGCAGTCATTAGACTGACTAATATAAGCATCAATTTTTTCATCACTTTTTCCTCCTATTTAGGTTCTACTTTTAATAATACATCTGCAATATTTTCCGCAAACTGTAAATCATGGGTAACCACAATCTGGGTCATGCCAAGTTCTCTATTTTGCAAGATTAGTTTTTCCACTTCCAAGCGTAATTCTGGATCCAGTGCAGAAGTTGGTTCATCGTAACCAATGATTTCTGGGTCAATCATCATAGCACGTGCCAAAGCCACCCGCTGTTTTTGCCCACCTGATAGTGAGAATGGATAAGCATCTGCGTGCCCTGCTAACCCTAACTGTTCCAAGAGTCCACGCGCCTTCTGTTCAGCCTCATCCTGCTTCATTCCCATTGTTTTCACAGGCGATAAGGTCAAATTGTCTAAAACTGACAAATGAGGGAAAAGTTGAAAATCTTGGAATACAAATCCCAGTAGATTTCGCTTCTCCAATTCATCCAATTCTAAGGGTTCTCCATTATAAAAGATTTGCCCTGAATCAATGGTTTCAAGACCTGCAAGCATGCGTAAGAGAGTCGTCTTACCTCCACCAGAAGGCCCAACGATAGCTAGGATTTGCTTTTCAGGAATACTTAGACTGAAATCAGACAGGATTCGTTTGTCTCCGAATTTCTTATTGATATTTCGTAATTCTAACATGTCAACCTCCTATCTATAATAACTGTACTTCTTCTCAACTTTTTTGGAAATGATTGTCACAATCCCAATCAAAATCAAGTAAATGGCTCCTGCCAAGAACATGGGAACAAGGCTGGCATCACGGTTGGCAGCTGTTCGGCTTGCTAAGATAAGGTCTGAAATTCCTAGAGCGTAGACTAGAGACGTATCCTTGACCAAACTCATAACCTCATTAAATACACTAGGGAGAACAATCTTGGTCACCTGAGGCAAGATAATATAGCGCACTGTGTCAAAAGGACTAAACTTCAAGACCTTAGCAGCCTCATATTGACCTTTAGGGATGGTATCAATCCCCCCACGGAAGATTTCAGCAAAGTAAGCAGCATAATTCAAAACAAAGGCGATGATAGCCGCTGGAAGGCGATCCAAACGGATCCCAATGCTTGGTAGCACATAATAGATAAAGATCAATTGCAAGAGCAAGGGTGTCCCCCGCATAATCCAAATATAAATGTTAATCAGATGATGGAGGGGCTTCCAATGGACTTGCAAGGCAAAGGCAATCAAAACGCCCAAGGGAATAGAAAAAATCAAGACCAGTGCAAAAACCTGTAAAGTCATGCTTGCACCGCTCAATAAACTCGGTAATATCTCAAATAAATAAGACATACTGACACCTCCTTAAAATAATTGTACCTATTATAGCATACATAAACTAAATTACAACTATTTTTATAAAAAAATTACATTGTTAACAAAAATAAAAACTATATCTTTCAAAATTGATAAGATATAGCTTTAAATCATTTTATTCCTGCAGTCTTTCATACAGTTCTTGCATTTGAACATCATCTGGAACCAGTTTTAAGTAAGCTTGTGCATTGACTTTTGCCTCCTCAAAGTAGCCTAATTCACGCAAGAGATAGATATAGTGTTCCAAAAATTCGGGATTGTCCTTCAAATCTCCTGCTAACTCTTGGTAATGCTCATAGGCAGTATCCAAATCGTCCATTTCTTGATAAGAACGAGCAATCATCCACTTGGTCAAGAGATTTTCTGGCTCCTCGCTTTGCAAGTCTAGAATATCCTCATAACGCTCCTGCTCCAGATAAATAGTAGCTAGACGGAGTAAGATTTCTTCCGTATCCTCAGCGTCTGCTTTAGCAGTAAGGAGATAATCTTCTGCACCACTAGCATCATGAAGTTCATAGGAGAATTGTGAAGCAGCCAGCAAAAGGCGAGTTTCAAAGGGATTTTTCTCCAAACCTTGCTTAGCGATACGCAGGGCTTCTTGAAGTTGATGTTCCTTATGTAAGGCCTGACTATACCCATACTCATATCCTTCAAAGTCAGGAGAAATGGTATCAAGCTGCTTAAAGTAGAGGACAGCTTTTTGATATTCTTCTTGATCAAAGTAAAGACTGGCTAACTCAAAAGCTGTTAGGTCATCGTATTCTAACTCTAGGGCTTTTTCTAAAAACTCTGTGGCCGTTTCAAATTTCCCTAACTGAGCATAGGCAAAGCCAATTCGTTGATAGGTGGAAATACCTGTCTGCTCATAAATCGAGCGATTATCTAACTGGGCATAGCCTTGAATGGCCTCTTGGTAATTTTCCAATTCACTATCCAACTCTGCCAAGCCCAATATCAAGAGAGGATCTTCTGAGTAAGTCAAGGCCTCTAACAATTTCTCACGCGCCACATCTGTCAAACCTTCCAGCTGGTAAAGGTCTGCCTTCAGAGCCAAAGCCGAAACATACCAGTCACTGTCGGGTTGGATTTCCTCTAGGTAAGCAAAAGCTTCTTCGATTTGACCATCCTCGCTAGCAATCGCTGCTAGATTAAGATGAACCTCTGGAAAATCCTCTACAATTTTCAGATAAATTTCCTTGGCCTGAGGATAAAAACCAATTCCTTCTAGATAGGTGGCTAACTCATAAAGAAGGTCACTTGGATCATTTTCTAAAGCTTTGACGAAATAATGTTCTGCCTTAACTAAATCTTGCTCTTCCAAAGCCTGTAACATCTGTTGACTATTGTTCACTCTTGACTTCCTCTCCCTCTAGTTCATATAGGCCACTGACTACCTTATACCATTCAAAAATCGCTGAAATGACAACCTTAGCAGAGGCATAAACTGGAATACCGAGTAAGACTCCCCAAATACCAAACATGGATCCTGAAGTTAACAAGACAAAGAGAACATTAATGGGATGGATGTTTAATTGACTTCCCAAAATCAATGGAGAGACAAAACGGCCTTCAATAGTTTGTTCTACGATAAAGACAATCACTACTTTTAAAAGCATGACTGGCCCAGCAATCAAGCCCAATACTAGGGCAGGAAGCATGGCTAGGAAGCTACCAAGATAAGGAACCAGATTTAAAATACCAGCAGTAACACCCAGCGTAACCGCATAGCGTAGACCGATAATCTTGAAAAAGATGATAAACATTACTGCTACAATAATAGCCACTGTTACTTGCCCTCGAACATAGTTGGACAACTGTTGATTCACATCTGACAGAACCTGTCCTACAGGCTCCTTCAATTTCATCGGCATGAATTGAGTCAAATAGTTACGCAAGCCTTTCCCATCACGCAAGAGATAAAAGAGCATGAAAGGAACGATAATCAAGGCAACAATCACTTGAGAAGCCCCGCTAATAAAGGCACTCACCCAGTTGACTGCCTGAGATGAAACCTTACTTGCCCAAACTGTAGCCTGACTAGAGAAGTTTGTCAAAACTTGCTCTAATTGAGGTCTGAAATCATCTGGCAAACGCTTGGTTACCAAATCATTAATAACTCTGTCTGCATCTTCGAGATAGATTGGTACATTTCTTGCAAATGTTAAGACCTGACGCTGCAGATTTGGAATAGCTACTGCCAAGCCCCAAATGATAAAGAGGGCGATGATGACAAAGACAATACTGATTGCGATAACACGATTAACCTTATGCTTCTCCAACCAATCAACAATAGGATTTAACAAATAATATAGCAGTCCAGATAGAATGACTGGCAACATCACAACTGCTAAAAAGTCTAAAACAGGTGAAAATAGAAAACTAATCTTACTTAAAATAAAAAGATTCAGTCCCAATAATAAGGTTACCAAAAATACCGTAATGGCCTTGTTATCCAAAAACCACTTGAAAAACCAAGATAGGCTAAAATGTTTCTCTTTTTGTTCCATAAATAATTCCTTTCTGTCATTCTCTCATTATACCATTTTTAGACTAAAATAACTCTTTTTTAAAGTGCTTACATGGAGACAGAGACATAAAAAATCCCCTCAAAAGAGGAGATTCGATTAGTCTTGAATATGACGGTCTAAGTTCTTCTGATAATCAGCGTTTGATTTGGCTTTTTCATCAGCAAATTTCTTGCGGAACTCATCCATTTCTTTAGTAGTGACAATCTTATCTTGGATTTTAAGGTATTTATAGCTAAATTCACTAGTCTTATCACCTACCCAGCCATCTGCACCAGTACCTAGAACTTTCTTCGTTACTAGCATTTGGGCACCGTCTGACTGTGCAGGAATAACCAAGGCACTGTCTGTTAACCAAGCTTGAGCTTTTGCATATTTAGAATATCGTTTTTCAAGATCTGTTTTCTCACTATTAGCATCCGTGATTAACTCTTTAAACTTATCTAACCCAACCGCTTTGATTGCTGAACTGTCTTTACCTGGTACTACACCTAGGGAACCAAGAAGATTTGGTCCAGATGTTGGATCAAATATATCTAGATAAGTTGATGGATCTGCGTAATCAGGCCCCCATCCACTATTTGCATTAATATCCCAGTCAGTATTGGTATTAGAAGTAGCTAGAACCGTCATACTTGCCAATTCATCATCAGAAACTTGTTGAATATCAACTATAACATTATCTGATCCAAGAGCTTCCTCGATAGATTGTTTATAAGATTGATATTGACGCACAAACTGTGGACGAGTAGAAGATACTGGAATATCTAAATGAATAGGGAACTGTACTCCATCAGCTTGAAGAGTTTTCTTGGCAGCTTCCAATTTAGCTTTAGCCTTATCTACATTATGAAGTGAATCCTGGGCATCATCAAGACTGACATCTTTCCATACACCATCTAACTTATCCAATTCTGCCTTAGCTACTTGCCCAAATGACTGCTCTCCTACTTGTACAAATGTTGGAGGTGTTAAACTTGTACGTAATTTACGCGGTGCTACTTCGTCCCCAAATACTTGAGAGATTCCTGCTTTACGATCTGTAGCAAAAGCCAAGGATTGACGGAAATCTTTGTTCAGCAAGGCCTTCTTAGTAGATGTTTTTTCTGCATCACTTGTTTTAGAGGTGTGATTGTAAGCAACACGGTCAATATTAGTCGAAATATAGAAAGTAGTTCCTTGTTGTTGACTATAAATAATGTTATCTTTGTATTTTTCTTTTAGCCGTTCATAGTTAGCAGAGTTTTTAAAGAGAGGTGCTGCAGGATAATTTCCTTCATCAAAACCACGTCCAAGAGAGTCTGCATCCTGACCATCAAAGTATGACAACTTAATATCATCAATAAAGACATTTTGTTTATCCCAATAGTTTTGGTTTTTGGTCATTTCAATAGAAGATTTAGATGTAAGACCTGTGAGAAGATAAGCCCCATTGTATAGAATGCTTGTTATATCAGTCGCCTTACCAAAGTCATCTCCTTTAGAAGCTAAAAAGTCTTCGCTAACAGGAGCAAGAACTCCCATTGTTGTTTTCGAATTCCAGAAAGATTCTGGATGGTTTAAAGTATAGACTACAGTATAATCGTCTGTTGCTTTTACACCAACAGTAGAAAAATCCGTTGTTTTCCCATTTACATAGTCATCTAATCCTTTAATAGAATCCTGTACAAGATAAAGTCCTTCTGATTTCTTGTCAGCTGCGTGTTTTAGACCAGTCACAAAATCCTGAGCCTTAACTTCTCCATATTCTTCGCCTTCATTGGTATACCACTTGATACCCTTACGAATTTTATAGGTATAAGTCAAACCATCTTTGGAAACAGTCCAATCTTCTGCAACTGATGGTACTAGATTCCCATATTGATCATTTTCCAGTAGTCCATCAATGACATTACCAGTAATCTGTTTTGTAGACTTTTGCCCAGCAACTGTATAATCCAGACTCGCAGGATCTGATGAAAATACATAGGCATAAGTAACTGGTTTAGTTGCTTCTTTATTCCCATTACCAGATGAACAAGCTGCTAGAACAGCTGCTGAGAGTACAGCAACTCCAGCTGCTAAGAAAACACGTTTTTTCATAAAAAAACTCCTTTGCAATTTGTATAGGATTATTATAGCACTTTTCAAAAGGAAATCAAGCTAAATTTGATATTTTATTATACACATCTATGTGTTATAGAGTTCCTCCAACTACAGTTTTTGTGATATAATAGTCTTATCTTTATAAAGAGGTATAGTCATGAAAGAAACTGTTTATTTTGGAACTTATACACGTCGTACTTCCCAAGGGATTTACAAGGCAGACTTTGATACAGAAACTGGGCAGCTTTCAAATCTAGAACTTTTTGCTCCTGAACCAAGTCCAACCTATCTTGCTTTTGACCAGAAGCAACATCTATACACCGTTGGTAGTCAGGATGACAAGGGGGGCATTGCAGCCTATCAAACTGACGGAACTTTATTAAATCATGTCGTTGAAGAAGGAGCTCCCCACTGTTATGTTTCTGTTGATGAAAAGCGTGATTTAGTCTATACAGCCAACTATCACAAGGGGCAGGTCCTTGTTTATAAACGTCAGGAAGATGGTAGTCTTCTACTTAGTGATGTGGATCAACACAGTGGCCAAGGTCCACATGAAAATCAAGCTTCACCCCATGTTCACTTTACAGACTTAACACCTGACCACTATCTAGTGACCTGCGACTTGGGAACTGACCAAGTCATCACTTATGACCTTGATCAAGAAGGGAAATTATCTAAGCTCTATACCTATCACAGCCAGCCAGGATCAGGCTCACGCCATATCGTTTTCCATAACCACTATAAAATCGCTTATCTCATTTGTGAACTCAATAGCACTATCGAAGTTTTAATCTACGATGGTGTTGGCGAATTTGAACGCATGCAGGTCATTTCAACTCTACCAGAAGGTTACGAAGGTTTTAACGGAACTGCTGCTATTCGTCTCTCTAAAGACGGTAAATACCTCTATGCTTCTAACCGTGGCCATGATTCTATCGCAGTATATACAATTCTTGCAGACGGTAGCTTAGAATTGTTAGAAATCGTTCCTACTCATGGTCAGACTCCACGTGATTTTGATTTGACACCAGACCAAGAATTTGTCATTGCTGTCCATCAAGACTCTGACAATGCAACCGTCTTTAAACGCAATCCTGAAACTGGTCGTCTAGCAGAACTTTCTAACGACTTCCATGTACCAGAAGCAGTCTGCATCAGTTTTGCTCCTTAAGAAAACATAAAAAATGAACTTGGTAACTCAAGTTCATTTTTTCTTATAGTCTTTTTCCGACATTGATACGATTAATAGCACGTTGCAAAGCAATCTTAGCACGACGTTCTTGGTCAATCAAGTGTTTGTCTTGTGCTTCTTCAATTTCACGCTCTGCTCGAAGTTTGGCACGTTCTGCACGACTAACATCGATATCACGAGCACGTTCTGCAGAATCCGCAACGATTGTGATGGTATTATTGGCAATTTCAATAACGCCTCCGTTTACTGCAATCCAGTTCACGTGATCTTCATCATCAATACGTTTTACCTTTACTTCATCAACTGCTAAAACCGCAATCATATTTTCATGTCGTGGCAAGATCCCCATCTCACCATCCAGAGTTCGAACCGATACAAAGCTGGCATGGTGATCATAGACGAGGCCATCTGGTGTCACGATCTGGACAGTTAACTGAGCCATAGATCACCTCTTAAAATCCCATTTTTTCAGCTTTTGCAATCACATCTTCGATAGAACCTACACCACGGAAGGCATCTTCTGGCAAGTGGTCATGTTTACCATCAAGGATTTCCTTAAAGCCACGAACAGTTTCAGCAACTGGAACATAAGAACCTGGCTGACCAGTAAATTGTTCCGCAACGTTGAAGTTTTGTGACAAGAAGAACTGGATACGACGGGCACGAGCAACCAAGGTCTTTTCTTCATCAGAAAGCTCATCCATACCAAGGATAGCAATGATATCTTGCAATTCATGGTAACGTTGAAGAACACGTTTTACTTCAGCAGCAACTGCATAGTGCTCTTCTCCAACGATTTCAGGTGCCAAGGCACGTGAGCTTGAAGCAAGTGGATCAACGGCTGGGTAAATACCCAATTGTACCAACTTACGTTCCAAGTTGGTTGTTGAATCCAAGTGAGCAAAGGCTGTTGCTGGCGCTGGGTCAGTATAGTCATCCGCTGGCACATAGATAGCCTGGATAGAGGTTACAGAACCCTTCTTAGTTGATGTGATACGTTCTTGCAATTGACCCATTTCCGTAGCAAGTGTTGGTTGGTAACCAACGGCTGATGGCATACGACCCAAAAGGGCAGATACTTCTGAACCAGCCTGAGTGAAACGGAAGATATTATCGATAAAGAGAAGCACGTCTTGGCCTTCTACATCACGGAAGTATTCAGCGATTGTCAAACCAGTAAGGGCAACACGCATACGTGCTCCTGGTGGCTCATTCATCTGACCAAATACCATGGCTGTTTTCTCGATAACGCCTGATTCTTTCATTTCCCAGTAAAGGTCGTTCCCCTCACGAGTACGTTCCCCAACACCAGTAAATACTGAAATACCACCGTGTTCTTGGGCAATGTTGTGAATCAACTCTTGGATCAAAACGGTTTTACCAACTC
>CAUTXU010000022.1:0-16492 GCA_963542415.1 uncultured Streptococcus sp. | reverse complement strand
TCTGACCTTAACTTAAGGCCAGATAGCTCATTCATTTTTATTTTTCAGCTGTAAGTGCAGCCATTGTGATGTAGTTGTATGGTTTGTTGAAGTGTGGCAAGAAGAATAGGTCTGTCAATGCCAATTTATCAATTGTCACATGCTCTTGGATAGCAAGTGAGAACATGTGGATTCCCATGCTGATTGAAATATCATGTGAAACCATTTGGGCACCAAGAATTTCACGGCTATCTTTGTCAAAGACAATCTTAATCGCTACTTCATGGTTGTCATGTTTCATGAATTCTGGTTTTTGAAGATCGTTAAAGCCAGTTTCAGTTGCATTGTAACCTGCTGCTTTCGCTTTTTCAAGTGTCAAACCAGTTGAAACCATGTGAAGACCGTAGATAGAGATACCGTTTGAACCTTGAACACCGATTCCTTCCAGTTCATGTCCACAAGCGTTGTAGGCACCAACGATACCAGTACGAACAGCGTTTGAAGCAAGAGCTATGTAGCTTGTGTCTTTACGTGCATTGTCATAAACAGTCGCACAGTCACCAACGGCAAATACACCAGGAAGTGAAGTTTCTTGTTTCTTATCTACAAGGAAGGCACCGTTGCGGAAGAGTTCAATCTTACCATCGGCAAGGGCTGTGTTTGGACGGAAACCAACCGCAAGGATAACCATATCCACATCGAAAGTTTCTTTATCAGTAATCAAGCGTTCAACTTTACCGTCACCTTCGATTGCTTTAACAGTTTGACCAAGAGCCAAGCGGATGTTGTGGTCTTCCAAGTTCTTCGCCATCATTTGTGTGAAGTCTTTGTCATAGTAACCGTTCAAGACAGTATCAACGATATCAACAAGGACAACTTCTTTTCCAAGACGTTCAAAGGCTTCAGCAAGTTCAACACCGATGTAACCACCACCAACAACGGCGATACGGTCAAGGTGTTGGCTCTTGTCAGCAAGTTTATTGATAACTTCTTCAGCATTTTGGTACAATTTCACGAATTGTACGTTTTCAAGAGTTGCTTTAAATTCGCGGTTTCCTTTAACAATTTCAACACCTTCGATTGGTGGCAAGATTGGTGTAGAACCTGTAGCGAAAATCAATTTCTCGTATGATTCTTTGTGCTCTTTTCCTTCAACTTCTGCTGTAACTACTTTGTTATCATAGTCGATTGAAAGAACTGGTGAGTTCATGTAAACCTTAGCACCTTTAGCTTCCAATTTTTCTTTATCAGAATAGAACAAGCCTTCAGCACCGTCAATTTGTTCACCAATCCAAAGGGCCATTCCACATCCTAGGAAAGAGATGTTAGAGTTTTGGTCAAATACAACGATTTCGTTCTCATTACCAAAATTATCCAACATAGTATTAATACATGCTGTACCAGCGTGGTTAGCACCAACTACAACGATTTTACTCATAGAAAAATTCCTACCTTCAATTTTAAATTTACCCTTCTAGTATAACATTTACTGTTAGCGTTTACAAGAGTTTAACTAATTTTCCCGATTTTTTTGTAAAAAATTGTAAACAATCTGTATCTTAACACGGATTCTTGCAATTTTTCTTCATTCCGTGAGCATATTTCTTGACATCTTTACAAATTTTATTTGTGAAAACGCTGACTTTATGGTATGCTAGTATCATGGAAAGAAAATGTAAGGGGTTAAATTTAATATAAATTTACAATATTTCAACCTTCTTTTCATAAGAGAAAGGAGTTGGTAGCTTGCCTCTTAGTTCACATTCTGAACGGCTAATGGGGACTACTATCACTATTTCATTAGTAGATGAGCGAGCCGATATCTTGCTCCAAAAATCCTTTGATTTACTCAGAGAGCTCGAATACCGCTTCAATGCCAATAGCCAAGAATCTGAGTTGATGGAAATCAATCATCAAGCTGGAATAGCTCCAGTCAAAGTTCATCCTGATTTATTTGAATTGATTTCACTTGGATTAGAGCATAGCCTAGCGCCCTCTAGTCATCTCAATATCAGCATTGGTCCCTTGATTCAAACCTGGCGTATCGGTTTTTCAGATGCCAAAGTGGCCCAACCTCAAGAAATCGAATCGGTGCTCCCTTTAATCAATCCTCAGTATATCGAGTTAGATTCTTCTACTTCCACTGTGTTCTTGAAACAGAAAGGAATGAAGATCGATCTTGGTTGTTTAGCCAAGGGTTATAGTGCGGATAAGGTTGCCCAATTTCTGAGAGAAGAAGGAGTGACTTCTGCCTTGATCAATCTGGGAGGGAATATCCTGACCATTGGAAAAAATCAGGCAAGAGGAAATCAGCCTTGGCAAATCGGGATTCAAGACCCAGCCAATCCGAGGGGAAATCACTTAATGACTATCCCTGTTGTCAATCAATCTGTCGTGACTTCAGGCATTTATGAACGTCACCTGACAGTCGATGGAAAAGATTACCATCATATTTTTGACAGCCAAACAGGATATCCTGTTGAAACGGAACTAGCTAGTCTGACAATCATCTCTGATAAATCAGTCGATGGTGAAATCTGGACAACTCGTCTATTTGGAGAAAGACCTGCTTCTATCCTCTGGCAAGTCGAAAGTTTGGAGGGCATCGAAGCTATCCTCATCGATAAGGAAGGTCACCTAAGCTGTTCTTCAGGAATTCCTACTCTATAGAAACAACTGTTTCAATGGAGTTTTAAAATCGTATTATGTAAAAAGAGAAAGGAAATCTCATGTTAAAACTTATTGCTATTGTTGGAACAAATTCAAAACGTTCTACAAACCGTCAATTGCTTCAATACATGCAAAAACACTTTGCTGAAAAAGCTGAAATTGAACTTGTTGAAATTAAAGACATTCCTGTCTTCAACAAACCAGCTGACAAGCAAGTACCTGCTGAAATTCTAGAAATCGCTGCTAAAATTGAAGAGGCAGATGGCGTTATTATCGGTACTCCTGAGTATGACCACTCTATCCCAGCTGTTTTGATGAGCGCTCTTGCTTGGTTGTCATATGGTATCTATCCACTTTTGAACAAACCAATCATGATTACTGGTGCTTCTTACGGTACGCTTGGTTCATCACGTGCCCAATTACAACTTCGCCAAATCTTGAATGCTCCAGAAATTAAAGCAAGTGTCCTTCCAGATGAATTCTTGCTTTCACATTCTCTTCAAGCCTTCAACCCAAGTGGAGACCTAGTAGATCTTGATGTTATCAAAAAACTGGATGCCACTTTTGACGACTTCCGTATCTTTGTAAAAATCACAGAAAAATTGCGCAACGCACAAGAACTACTTCGCAAAGATGCTGAAGACTTTGACTGGGAAAATTTGTAAGATAGGAGACCAAAAAGAATGAAATTTGTTGGACTTGTAGGATCAAACTACGATCAATCATATAACCGTAAACTCTTGGAATTCATCCGTCGTCACTTCAAACTCAAATTTGAATTAGAAGTTCTTGAAATTGATGAAGTTCCAATGTTTAACCAAGACGAGAAATGGGATGAAAGCTTCCAATTGCGTCTCTTGTATAACAGAATTACACGTGCTGATGGTGTCATTATCGCTACTCCTGAGCACAACCACACAATCTCAGCTTCCCTTAAATCTGTTCTTGAATGGCTTTCATACGAAGTTCATCCATTTGAAAACAAACCAGTCATGATTGTAGGAGCTTCTTACTACGACCAAGGTACTTCTCGTGCCCAAGTTCACCTTCGTAAGATTCTTGACGCTCCAGGTGTCAATGCCTATACACTTCCTGGAAACGAATTCCTTCTTGGTAAAGCTAAGGAAGCCTTTGATGTTGATGGGAATATTACAAATGACGGAACAGTTAAATTCCTCGAAACTTGCTTGGATAATTTTGTAAAATATGTAGGAGTTGTTTCAAAATTGAAAAAACCAAAACCAATTGAACCAGAAGATTTGGATTGTGGCAGACCAATTGCTACCACAATCACAGAAGTTGATCCCGATGATCCAGAATGGGTTGAAAAAGTTGCTGAAATTACTGGTGCGGTTTCAGGTGATACCTATGTCAAACTAGATCATGGTATCTTAACTGTTAACCAAATCGATATGTTCTTGAAAGCAATGCCATTTGAGTTGACCTATGCAGATGATAACAACCAATTCTTATACTACAATAATGTTCACCAAGATCCAAACACCATGTTTGCTAAACGTGTACCATCTCAATCTGGTAACCGTCTCTCAACTGTCCATAACTCACTTCCCGGTGGACGTATGAAAAATGTTGAATGGGTTGTCGGTGTACTGCGTAATGGTGATCAAGAATATGTTCGTACAATCGTTCCTGGATCTCCTGCAGGGGTTATCAATACTCACAACTATCAAGCTATGTACTATCCTGATGGATCATACGCTGGTATCAATGAAATAGTCTTCAACTTCCAACCATGGCTTGATTGGTACCTCAATACAACTGGTCAACGTCTAGTTGGTGGAAATGCTGCAGCTCCTGCTGGCGGACATGGTCACGGCGATGCAGATGCTACATCTGGAGCTTCTGATGCAGGTGATGCTGGAGGCCACGGTGGTGGTGCAGACGCTACATCTGGAGCAAGCAACTAATAGTAGTTTTAGGAACCAAATTGGTTCCTTTTTTAGTGAAAAACGACTAGCAGTTTGTGTCTGCTAGTCGTTTTGTTATCGTTTCATCAATCTTTGTTAAAAGAAAGAATAGTTTTTATGAATTTGGATCATCGAGACTACGACCGTGTAAACCTTTTTCACGTTGTACCTGACGTAGTTTTTCTGGTGTAACATCGTTCCCTTCTTCGTCCACAATTTTGATTCCCTCAATGTGATGACGAACAGTGCGACGGTACCCTTCGATGTACTCCTCACGTAGTTTGGCTTGTTCTACTTTTTCTTCTGGGGTCAAGCCTTCTGTTTTTTTCTTTTTAGCAAGCTCGTTGATACGAGCAATTTTTTTCGGATCCATTTCTTCTCCTTTGTGATAAGATAAAGTCCGTTTATCAAATTTTATTTAGTGTTAATTTGGTTAAAACGAGCAAGTTTAGCTGCTTTTTGAGTTAAATGAGACAAGATAGCCAAACGATTTTGACGGACAGCCTGATCTTCGGCCATAACCATAGTATTTTCAAAGAAGGCATCAATAACTGGACTAAGCGCAAAGAGCTGTTTCAATTGCTGACTGGCAGTCCCTGACAAAACGAGTGATTCTACTGCTTCTGCCAAGGCTTTCTCTTCTTCATTCTCAAAGAGAGCTGAATCAACTGTAGCAACTCCTTCTGCCTTCTCAGCCAAGTTAAAGGCACGAGAAAGTGATTCAACAGATGGTTTGAAGTCATCTTCCTTGCTTGCTTCCACGAGAGCGCTTGCTGCTTCCAACATATCCGCCACAACAAAATTTGATCCTGCAAGAACGGCTTCCTTGATATCTTTTGGTGTAGAACCCATCATCTTATCAACACGAGCCTTGATAAAGTCCATAACTTCAGCTTTATTTTCATAAGTCAAGCTGTCAAATTTCAATGCATAAAGGCTATCAATCAGCTCATCCATAGCAATGTGCCAACCAAAGGCATCCAAGATACGAACTACACCTTGGGTCGCACGACGAAGGGCATAAGGGTCATTAGAACCTGATGGAATCAAACCTACTGAGAAGAAACTCAAAATCGTATCCAATTTGTCTGCAATGGCAAGCACTGCACCTACCTTGCTCTCTGGAAGCTCTCCTTCAGCTGATGTAGGCATATAGTGTTCACGAATAGCAGCTGCCACCGCTGGAGTTTCCCCAGCAAGAAGGGCATATTTCTCACCCATAATTCCTTGGAGCTCGTCAAATTCGCCAACCATACCTGTCAACAAGTCAAACTTGTAAATGGCTGCTGCACGGGCTAGGTCAATCGTTTCATCCGCTGACAAGCCTGCTTTTTCTGCCAAGAGAATAGCAATCTGACCAGTACGAATCATGTGTTCACGAAGGGAACCAATCTTCTCGTGGAAAGTGACATTGTTTAATTTTTCAACAAGATCTGAAATCACCAATTTTTGGTCTTCACGCCAGAAGAATTCACCGTCTTCCAAACGAGCTACCAAAACTTTTTCATTTCCTTTGATGACATTTTCCAAATACTCTGCATTTCCGTTACGAACAGAAATGAAGTTTGGCAAGAGTTTTCCATCTTGATCACGAACAACAAAGTAACGTTGGTGTTCCTTCATCGAAGTCACCAAAACTTCTTCTGGAACTTCAAGGTATTTGGCATCAAAACTTCCCATAAAGGCAGTTGGGTATTCAACCAAGTTCAAGACTTCATTAAGCAAGTCAGCATCAATCTCGATGCGTACACCATGCTCAGCTTCGATTGCCTTGATTTGGTCAACAATCATTTGCTCACGTTCACGTGGATCTGCGATTACATACTGCTTACGAAGGTCTTCTTCATAGCTCAATGCTGACTGAATCTTAGTTTCTTGTCCCAAGAAACGATGACCACGGCTCACACGACCTCCCTTGATATCAAGGAAATCCAAATCAAACTCTTCTTCATCTAAAAGAACAGTTAAAGTGTGAACAGGGCGGATGTATTCAAAGGTGTTGTTAGCCCAGTGCATGCTGACAGGGAAAGTCAGTGACTTCAAGACATCTACAACACCAGGAACAATGGCTTCAACTGCTTGACCAACTTCTTCCTTAGTGACATAGACATATTCTTCACCCTTGATTTCACGGAATTCAATATCTTCAACCGTCAAGCCTTTTCCACGGACAAATCCTTGAGCTGCTTTGGTGAAGTTTCCATCACTATCCAAGGCAATTTTCTTTGCTGGACCCTTGAAATCTTCTGTCAAATCAGACTGTTTGTCTGCAAGACCAGTCACACGAACAGCCAAACGACGTGGTGTTGAGAAGGTTTGAATGGCTTCAAAAGACAGGCGGTTTTCCTTGAGGAAGGCTGCCATTTTTTCGCCTAGTTGTTTTTCACTTGGTGTGACAACATAGGCTGGTAATTCTTCAAGACCGAGTTCTACTAATAAGTTTTTTGTCATGTTTTTTCTCCGAAAAATATCTTTTTATTTTCCAGTTTGCCTTATGTGATTGGCACGCAAGCAACCAACTTCGTTGTTTCATTGCTAAAATTGGAGCCAAAAGTCTCCAATTTTGCCTAGTATCCTTAGCTTCACTAAGGACACCTTCATCACTGCGACAACTGGCTCAGGGCTCACTCTGTTCGCCCATTTTTCTAATTTGTCACTCTCTTTATTCTGCGTCTTCTGCTAAGAGTTTAGCTCTTGTTTCTTCATCTAAAAGTGGGTAACCTAGGCGTTTGCGTTCTGCGACAAAGGTTTTGGCTACGACACGGGCCAAGTTACGGATACGAGCGATATAGCCCGCACGCTCAGTTACAGATACGGCACCACGCGCGTCAAGCAAGTTAAAGGTGTGTGAACATTTGAGAACATAGTCATAGGCAGGGTGAACCAAGCCTTCTTCCAAGGCACGACCAGCTTCTTTTTCAAACTTATCAAAGTTTTCAAGCAACATTTCTTGATCAGAAATTTCAAATGAATATTTTGAATGCTCGTACTCAGGCTGGATGAAGATTTCTCCGTATTTTACACCATCAGCCCACTCAATATCGTAAACAGAGTCTACTTCTTGAATGTAAGAAGCCAAACGCTCCAAACCATAGGTAACTTCCGCAGTCACAGGGCCAGTTGCCAATCCACCAACTTGTTGGAAATAAGTGAACTGAGTGATTTCCATCCCATCAAGCCAAACTTCCCAACCAAGACCAGCTGAACCAGTTGATGGGTTTTCCCAGTTGTCCTCAACGAAACGAATATCGTGTTCCAAAGGATTGATTCCCAATTTTTCCAAAGACTCAAGGTAAAGTTCTTGGATGTTTGATGGAGATGGCTTCATGACCACCTGGAATTGGTGGTGTTGGTAAAGACGGTTAGGATTTTCTCCGTAACGACCGTCAGCAGGACGACGTGATGGCTCTACATAAGCCGCATTCCATGGCTCAGGTCCGATAGCACGAAGGAAAGTGTAAGGACTCATTGTTCCCGCACCTTTTTCATTATCATAAGCCTGCATAAGCATACAACCTTGGTCATTCCAAAATTGTTGCAAAGTAAGGATGATTTCCTGGAAAGTCAATTTTTTAGACATTGTTTACTCCTTTAGTTTTTATATTTCTTTTTCAATTAATTTCTGCTGAACAAACCAATTCAACAAGGGAAGAGTTTTATCTGTATTTGCCCATAGATGATAAGAATCGAAGACCGCTTGTACACTACCTAGATTTTCTACCAACTTATCTACTGTCAAAAAACTGCGCCAGTATTCGTAAAAAATACTTGCATAGTTCTTATCATAAGTCGAAGAACCAAAATCATTCAATGAATGCCAACCATACTTCTTCTGAAAAAGTTCTACGAGAGATTGATTAGAAATTTTTTCCGCTTGAAATTCCTCTTCTGTCAAGAAATACTTGCGACTAATATATTCAACCATCCCCTCTTCGAACCAGATATAAGAGTCGTAACCATCAAAATCATCTAAAAAGTGCTCCGACCAATGAGCCAACTCATGTCCTACAATCTGTAAGAGGAAATTTTCAGATAAAGAATGATAGTGACTTTCTATTGCTTGAGTTTGCTGAGAACACTCGTAGTCCATCAACTGATACAAATACAACTCTTTCCAAACAGCTAAATCAGGCGTCATAACCATTCGTCGATTATTTGTATAGGCTGGAACAGCGCTTTCCCTGATAATCTGTGTAGCAGCATTAAAACTTGACCAAATAACGGCTTGCGGTAAATCACAGACTGCAAGTTCATTCTTTAAAAAAGATTGATAAGCTTTCAACTTTTCAGTATTTCTTACTACAAAATCACGAAATGCAGCTAGTTGACTATCGTCTTTTACAAGATAAAGATTTTCCACGTCTCTCCTTTCTTTCACATAATAGACTGAATAAGCGAAAGAACCGCGTCCGACAATCCTAGGTTGATTTAACCTAGGGGCGTCAGAAACGCGGTTCCACCCTAATTTATTACTTCATTGTTTTTGAAAATACTACAGAAAGCGCCAGTTCTTTATTTTGCCCTACTTGGCTCCCACTATCCCAAGCTCGCTTGAAGAACGCCATAAGACTTTCTTTCCTGCTGACTATTATATCAGAATTGTAACATACTGTAAATCAAAAACTATAGAAAGATGTATTGTATTCTCTACTCACTTTTTGAAAAAGTTGCAAGTCCAATAACTGACAATAAGAGAGAAATTCCTGAAATACTTAGAATAATAGAAGTCATGTTATTCTCACCAGTGGCTGGTAATTGTTTTCCTTCTTTGTTGACTGTAGCTAAAAGCACTTGTTGACCACTTCCAGCTAGTGTTTTATTCTCATGATTAGCTTCTATAATTGATGGAGTTTTCTCAATTTTATCATTGCTAATTGAAGGCTTAATAGTTGAGACTTGTCTATTGTGACTTACTAATTTAACAGGTTGCACTTGAGAAACTGCCTTAACTGGTACAACTGGTTTAGTTGGATTAGATGGTTTAATCGTTACAACTGGTTTAGTTAGATTAGCTGGTTTAATCGTTACAACCGGTTTAGCTGGAATAACTGGATTAATCGTTACAACTGGTTTAGTTGGATTAACTGGATTAATTGTTACAACTGGTTTAGTTGGATTAGATGGTTTAATCGTTACAACCGGTTTAGCTGGATTAACTGGATTAATTGTTACAACTGGTTTAGTTGGATTAGATGGTTTAATCGTTACAACCGGTTTAGCTGGATTAACTGGCTTAACAGCTACAACTGGTTTGGTTGGAATCTCTACTTTATTAGCCTTCAGTTTTACAGTCGTCTCTTTTAGAGCATTGATTGCTGCATTAATTTCTTCTTGACTAGCTTCTGCATTTTCCAAAAGTAGCTTAGCTTTGCTGAAAATAAGATTGTATGCATCCTTCTCCTCTTTGCTAGCTGTCAAAAATCTTGGATCTTTGTCTTGGAACTTCACTTCATCCACGATAACATTTTTTAGGCTCATGAAATCTGTTTCTTTCCCATTCAGCTGTTCTTGTGCTTTCAAGAAAGTGGTCAATAGACGATCGATTTCATCTTGAGTTATCAAATCTTTTGTAATTAATAATGCTAAGAGTTTAAATTCACGATCATATTGACCTTTGCGTTCTTGATCAGAATTTATATATTTACCTTTTTTAACTGTCTCAGCATATGCTTTAATGGCATTCTTCAATGATGTGATATCAGATTCCTTACCATCCAATGTTTGCATAGCAGACTCTAAAGCCTTAACAATTTGGTCAATTTTATCTTGGTTAAGTTTACTTCCCAATGCTAGTTGCGCATCTTTGACACTTTGGTCAAACATCTCTTTTAAATTCTGTTTTGTATTATAATATCTTGGAGTTTTAACTACTTCCATTTGTTTATTTAAAGCTGCAATCAAGGCTAACTTAGAAACAACTGAAAGTGACAAAACATTATTTTGACCAAACAGAACTTTAAATGGTTGAAGATTATCAAGTAATTCATAACCGTTTGACAGATTTACAAGAACCTTATATTCACCAGGAACCACTTTCTTACCATAAGAATGTTTACCATATGTTTCAGCTGGCAAGACTTGACTCTGACCGTCTTCACCTACCAAAGTAATCGTTGTAGTTCCAGGAACAGCTTGATTAAAGCCAACCGTTACTGGGGCATATTTCATTTTGTTAGCCAAGAAGGTAATAGTTTGAAAACTATTTTCTTTCGTTAAATCAAATTCCTTAGATAAGGCACTTACAAATTTCAACTCTGTACGGTCATAGCTAAAAATTTCTGCAACATAATGTCCAAATTTCAAGAAATTAATATCTTTTGATTTATCAACAGTTACATATTGGCCTTCACTATTTTTAATGCGATAAACATAAGTCGTATCAATCTCACTCTTTGTTTTATTATTTAATATAGCAATTTTTACACGGCCACTATTTTCTTCACCTACAAGATTTTTTAGAGATATAAAGTCTACATTTCCCGCAAAGTCTTCCACATAATAGAAGATTTTCGATTTATCAATGTTCTTAGGAAGTGTATAACTACCATCTTCATTTTGTTTGATAATTTGATACTGTTCGATTTCTGAATCTGTCGATTCTCTATTTTCAGAAGGACGAATATAAAAGACTTTTTCTAAAAGAATTCCCCCATTTCCTACATCCTGAGGTTTACGAGCTATAAATTGTTCTTGATCTTTTTGAGAACGAATATATCCCGAAGTAATCAGAGGTTTTTGTGTATCGATTTGAATTTTAAATATTGTGTATTGTTCTTCAGCTCCAGGGACATCTGGCTTATAACTAATAACATAGTCATAAATTCCATCAGAGACTCGATTTCCGTTAGAATCTTTTCCTCCCCAAGCTGTTTTATCTAGAACGTAACTTCTTGGATTTCTAGTATCGCCATCAAAATAATTTTTTACAAGGTCTGTTGGACGACTTTTCCAAATAGGGTTACTATGTGTTGTATCTGAAGAATCATAAACTGTTGCACGAAGATTTACCAAGTTTCTATAAACAAGAGTTTTAAATTGAACAGAATCTTTATTACCATCATCGTTTGGTGAGATAGCAAGGCGGATGTTCCCCTTTTCATCTAATTGAAGATGGTATTTTCCTTCGGCATCTTGTTTCACTCCGAGTACAGTCACTCGATTTCCTTGACGCTCTGCTTTTAAAACATTTAAATCATTTTCAGAACTTGTTAAATAAGTTGCATCGTCCGAAGGTGAAATTGCTGGATTATCTTTATCAATTTTAGAGTAAAATCCACTTTTTCCTTCCTGAATCAAATTATAAATTGGTTTTTCTATTGCAGGTAGATTTTGGAATTCTCCCTTAAATCCCATAAATGGTAAACCAATAACAGAACCATCATCTGCAGGATTGACAAATCTAACAAATCCTTCTAGAAAATAACCATTTGGCATTATTTTGCTAAGTTCTTCAGTAAACTTACTTGTATCTACACTAACTGTTACCGTCTTCGTACTATGAGCTTTCACAGTTACTTCAGGCCAGACTGTTTCAGTTAGTTTTCGTGGACGGAGAGTGAATTTCCCTTCTTCAACTTCATCCGTATTTGTATTTACAATCATCTTCAATGTTTGGTCTTTATCCGAAATATTATGAATTGTAACTTCAAAGGTAAATTTATCACCAACATTGCCAAGAGTAACACTTGGATAGTTATTTGTACCTGTTACAAATAGATCTGTGCTGGTTGCTGCCATCGTGTCAACTACACCGGCACCTTGCTGACGTGGAGAAGTATATGCTCCAGTTTGTTTATTAAAATGTGGTTTTGCAGTAGACATAATTAAAGCTTTTACAATCTCTGAAATTTGACTAGCTGATAATTCAGGGTGTTTCTTTGCTAAATATTCTTTGACTAATGCTGCGACACCAGCTATATGAGGAGCCGCCATACTTGTTCCACTGATACTTCCATAACTATTGTCATTAAATGATGAATAGATATTTCCACCAGGTGCAGTAACATCTGGTTTCAATTGTCCATCTGTTGTAACTCCCCAACTTGAAAAATCTGATAATTGGTCTGCAACATCTGATTTACGATTATCCATCTTATGATTAAAGACAATTTTATACTGACCAGATTTAAGAATTTCACCATAATGTTTTGAAATAAAGACAGATGGGATTTTCTTAGCATCACCTGTAACAGACATACTAACATTTGCACCTTCAACGTTATTATAAATTAAAACTCCAGCTGCA
This sequence comes from uncultured Streptococcus sp., assembly GCA_963542415.1. Lineage (GTDB taxonomy): Bacteria > Bacillota > Bacilli > Lactobacillales > Streptococcaceae > Streptococcus. Next base: position 3,670 of record CAUTXU010000022.1, on the reverse strand, counting down.
CCGTGTTGAAGAGCATTTTTAATCTTATCAGAGAAATGGATTTTACCACGTTGAATCAGTGCTAACTTGCCTCTTACATCAATATTAGCAAAATCTTCTTCACGACCAATACCCGCTGCTACATATTCGTATTCTTTCCCTTTTTCAAAATCTTTTTCTGCTTCAGGTCTATTAAAATCAAACTTACCATAATCAAGTTTAGTATCATTTTCTAAACCTTTTACTTCAAAGACTTCAGTAGTTAGAATTTTATTATTAATCGAAGCAACAGAAATTGAATCTTCTACTGTAGAGGGATTTCCAACCAGTCCGTAATCAGGATTTTCTGCTAATGGTTGTGAAAAACCTCTACCGAAAGTATTGCTATTACCAGCAGCAATAACAACAGATACTCCTTTAGCGCGTGCTCTTTTTACTGCTTCAATAATATCTGAACCTGCATCTACCGTTGAACCCGCACCTGCACCCAAACTCATATTGATCACATCTGCACCTAACGCAACTGCGTCATCAATGGCTTTTACATAAAAGGCAGATGCTGTAGTTTTATCTCTGTCTGAAAAAACTCTCATAAACATTATTTGAGCTTCTGGTGCAACTCCATATACCTTCTCAGAATTCGGAGCTTTATTAACTGGATTTCCAGCTACAATACCAGTAACGTGCATTCCATGAGACTCTTTTTCAGCCTCTTTTATATTATCTGTTCCATCAAAGTAATCATAAGCATATACTACCTTGTCACTGTACCATTTCCCATAGTCAATACCAGCAGCCTTTTTAGCTTTTTCGATATCATTCTGATTTTTAAATTTCGCCTTTGACGGATCAGAAATACGCAGAACCTCATGATTCAAATCAAGCCCTGAGTCTATAACAGCGACTACAGTACCTTCCCCTTTGTATCCTTCTTCCCATATTTTGGGAACAGTAATCATTTCATTACTGGAGATACTATTTGGCTTTTCTTTATGTCTGCTTTGAGATAAGGACTGTGATTGTGAACTTTCGGAAGAAGAACTGCTTTTTACTGCTGATTCTTCCTTCTTCTCTTCACTTTTTATAGCAGTCTTTTCTTGCTGTATGATTAAAACCTTATCTGACTTACTATCTCTATCCTCTATAGAATCATCTTTTTTTAATGACTCTGTCACTTCTGTTTTTTCCTTTGAAGAAGAATTTAGAGCATTCTTGTCAGCCGTGACTGGCGGTGCGAGCTTATTTGAATCATCTAATTTATTAATTGTTACTGCATGTGTAACTTGATTGGATGTTTCAATTTTTCCCTCATCGGCACTAACCTGTACGAAAGTAAATCCGAATACAAAGACCGATAGCAGAAAAATCGTTGCTATTCGGTACTTTTTATGACAAAAATCTTTGCAATCTCCCATAAAATCACTCCTTTTTATTTAAATTAAAAGTATTATATCCTAAATTATCTGAAAATTCTATCAAAAAAATATTTTGTAACAAAATTGTAATGTTAATCATATCATACGATTTAATACTCAATGAAAATCAAAAAGCAAACTAGGAAGCTAGCCGTAAGCTGTACTTGAGTAAGGTAAGGCGACGCTGAAGTGGTTTGAAGAGATTTTCGAAGAGTATAAACATAAAAAAATTAGCCTTGAGTGATACAAGACTAAATTTCTTTATTGAAAAATTACTTACTATTGAATTGGTCTTTCAGCAACCTTCTTACTGATTACGGTCATAGAATAATTCGTGTGATTTTAATCGTGAATTAAGCATTTCTGGAACTGTTACAAAGTCATAACCTTGCCCTTTCAAATAGTCAATAACCTTCGGTAAAGCATGTACCGTCTCAGCATGGATATCATGCATGAGAATAATAGAACCATTCTTGACTTGACGCTGAATTTCTGTCAAAATAGCTGCTTCATTTTTACTCTTCCAATCCAGACTATCCACATCCCACATAATAAAGCTCAAATCTAAGCTATTGCGAATGTCGTCTGTAATGGCTCCATAAGGCGGACGCATGAGTTTGGAACTAGAACCCAACACTTTAGTTAGCGCATCCTCAGTATCAGTAATTTGTTTTTTAGCTTCATCAAGCGAAAGTTTTGAAAGAACTGGATGGCTCCAACTATGGTTTCCAATGACATGACCATCCGATTTCATGCGTTTCAAAATCTCTTCATTTCCAGAGACATTCTTACCTAAAACAAAGAAAGTAGCCTTAATTCCATACTTAGAAAGAGTATCTAATGCTTGATTTGTTGTTGCAGGATTTGGTCCATCATCAAAAGTCAAGGCTACTACTTTACGATTTTTCTTCTCAAAATAAGCTTTATAAAGTTCCGCATCCTTACCTAGCAAATATGAGGACTGAATAAGCTCAAAGAAACTAGATACTGGCAAGGCAATCTCATCCAGATTTTCAACTGCCTGACTTGGATATAAGATAATTTGACTATCCTTATAATCAAAATTCCATGTAGACAGGGCTTGGTCAGACAAGCCCTTAACTATCTGATCAATCTTGTCTTGTTCTAATTTCTTATCCTGTAAGAAAGAAGTCAGTTCTTTTATCAGTTTCTCTTTAACCTTACTAGCATCTGAAAATAATTGATCAAGTGTAAAAAGTTTGCCATCTTCTGTCAAATGGACTTTTGCCAGACTAGTTTTTTCAGTCTCTTCAACTTTTGACCAAGTTAAATCATAGACTTGTTTCATCACACTTCGGTTAACAATCCCTTTTAAAGTCGAATCCTGTTTCTCTGTATAATAAAAAACCAGATTTTCCTTATCTTCTAAATTTTCCTTAATATCCTGCACTATGATTCCTTTTACAGACGAAATCACTTGCTCCCCTTGGAGAGGATAATAGGTAATCACTTCGGCTTGTCCTTTACGAAAATGATCCTTCTGATTTCCCTCACTCAATTGATCATCTTTCTCTTTTTTAAGCGATTCAATCTTTTGTTCAAAGTTTTGTTTTGAAAATACCTTGTAGCCAATCATCGATCCAAGAACACAAATACTTACTGAAAAGATAGCTACTAGGGCTATTAAACCGATTCTCTTTTTATCGTATTCAACACGATTTGCTCTACTTTTATCCATAAGACCATCATATCAAATTCAGGCTATAATTTCAATGATTTTAGAGAAAACAGTATATTAAAAAGAGAGGAAGTTCCCCTCTTAAAATTTTATTTGACTGCTTCTTTCAAAGCATCTACCTTGTCCAAACGTTCCCATGGAAGATCAATATCTGTACGCCCCATGTGTCCATAAGCCGCTGTTTGACGGTAAATTGGACGCTTGAGATCCAGCATTTGGATAATTCCTGCAGGGCGAAGGTCAAAGATTTGACGAGCCGCTTTTTCAAGTTTGCTTTCAGCTACTGTTCCTGTACCAAAGGTATCGATACGGACAGAAACAGGCTGGGCAACACCAATAGCGTAAGCCAATTGTACTTCCGCCTTCTTAGCAAGACCCGCTGCAACAATATTCTTGGCAATATAACGAGCTGCATATGAGGCAGAACGGTCCACCTTAGTCGCATCTTTACCAGAGAAGGCACCACCACCGTGACGAGAGTAGCCACCATAGGTATCCACGATGATCTTACGACCAGTCAAACCTGAGTCTCCTTGAGGTCCACCGATTACAAAGCGACCAGTTGGATTGATGAAGA
>CAUTXU010000021.1:0-17939 GCA_963542415.1 uncultured Streptococcus sp. | reverse complement strand
ATGGATTTGACTTCGGGCTTGTCATTGAGCTGATTTTCAAGATCTGCATGTATCAGCTTGAGCATCGCAGGTGAGTTGAGATTGTATCCTAAGACATCCGTTATCACTAGTAATTCAGCTTCTTTCAGAGCTTTTAGATTTCTATCAAACAACTTCAACTCCCCATCATCAGTATATTGGTAGAATTGCGTGACGATAGTTGAAAAGGTAAACTGGTCTTCCAACACTAAAAAAGTGGCATTTTCAATAGCTAATGGTTCATCCAGTAGTGGGAAATTAATCTTCATCTCTAGGCTCCTCTCCTAGAAAGACCAAGCGTGCATCGGAATTTGCTATGCTGGTATTTCGTTCGCCATTTAAGTAAATCATACGAGAAAACTGCTTTTCTGTAATGGTTAAGAGAGTAATGTTCCCCTTTTTAGGGTTATGGGTCTTGAGTCGCTCAATCATGGCGTTATTAGCAGAGTTGTTGAGCAAGAGTTTGCTATAGATGGAGAATTGGTGCATGATAAATCCCTCATCTATGAGGAACTTCCGAAATTTCCGATAGGCCTTGCGTTCCTCTACGGTATCAACTGGCATATCAAACATTAAAATCATACGCATATATCGATAATTCATATCCTAAACTCAGGAACTCCTTTCTCGGGTTGATTGAGAGCTTGGATGACTTTCTTAGTATAGTCACTGATGATATTGGACAGGTACATATCTTTACCATTGTAGTGGAAGGTGTCTGAGAAAATAGTAAAAAGTTCTCGTTTGATTTTGATAAAAGAACTGTTTCGATTTTCATAGACAATTCTGTCAATAATCGGACGGAAAGGCTCCATAATATCACTGGCTAGGTTGAATTGATTGAACTGATTGGCATGTTTCAGGCCAAACTGAGTCATACAGCCAGACAAAACAATCTCACGCGCAAACATACTCAAAATCAAAGTGTAGCCATAGTCTAAGGCAGCATTAACATCACTATCTTGCTCACGATTAAAATCATTTCCAAACAAGGTGTTGAAATAAATACGAGCTGCGTGTCCCTCACGGTTACTAGGATCAAACAAATCCAATCCATGATAGAGATCGATGACGGACTGGCTCTTTTCCAGAAAACCACAACTCCCCAGATAAAAAGCTTGATTGAGAATTTTTTGTGCAATGATGGTTGTCCATATTTCCGCCTTTACATCTTCATTCCAAGCAATTTGACGAGAGAGTTGCAAACTGGAATCATGACGACCGTAGTAAGGCATTAAATATGCCGTTGGTAAGCGTTTATCATCACAAAAGATGACCAGAATATTTTCATCCACCAAGCGCTTTATCAGCATAGTGGAGAGAACAATATCTGTCGTCTCCAAAAGCAGGATGTCCACCTCGGACAGGTGAATTAACTCTGTTCGAGAGGCATCTTTAAAAATCAAGTGGTTATTCTTGTAGGAGAGTTTAGAGTGCGTATTGACTACAATAGTTCTCCATCCCATTAGTCTTCTCCTAATTTGCTTAAGTCAATCCGAGTCTCGTAGAGACCAGTGATGGATTGGTGGATGAGGGTGGCGTTGAGGAGTGAAGAAGGTGTATAGTCTCTGTATCGTGGAATTTTTACTCCCAAGAACTCGAAGTCAGAAGCACTTCCTTGTGAAGTTAACTCGAATAAGCCAGCATTTTTACTATTTCTTGGACCAATGAAACTGAAACATAACTTTTCGATATCAACTGTTTCCCAATCAATAAATGCTTGTCTGATTCTTTCTCCATTTTTTAATGCGCCTACATATTTATCGTTAAAATCAAGTACAGATTCTAAAAGTTTAGCAAAATCATTTCGATGTTTCTCAACATACTCTAAGTGTTCTGGTTCAAGTGTTTTATTAATATTCTTAGCATGATACAAAAGAGTGGTATACTTTTCGGAGATGACCAATTCATTACCTTTATGAATTTCTCCTCGTTTATTGTTTGTCGATAGAATACTTGCTAGTCTTCTTCTTGTACCATCAGGAAACTCAAACAAACTATATTTAGGTAAAGTAATAGTTGATAGAATTTTTATGTATCCTTTTTCAAGAAGATAGTTTTCTTTGTTCTTTTCAAAATTTATTTTATCTAAAATAGAGATACCTTGAAATTCAAGGACTGTCTTTTGTTGTTTTTTCGCTCCTTTTTCAATAATAGCTTTAACTAAGACCGCGTATGAGTTAGAAATACCAGCGTAACCACCGTATTTTCGTGGGTCAAGCCCTTGTTTAATTGGGACAAGATTTTCTTTACTATCTTCTGAAGGTTTAGGAGATGGATTAGAATTGAACAATCCTCTAGGTTTACCTCTATCTAGACCATGTGTTTGAATCTCTGTCTTCTTCACAATATTCACCTGCGGAAGTGAAAGAACTTTTTTAATTGTAGCGAAATCTTTTTCTTTATTCCAAGCGATTTCTCCAGTATCCTTAGAGTATTCGATATTCTCTCGTTTTACGATGGTTCCGTCTGCGTAATGCACCTCTTCTTTAAAGAAGTTCAACAAGTTTGAGTAGAAGAAATATTTTTCAGTTGCTTTTTCAATGTCTTTAGGGTCTTTGGATCTTGAGATGTATCTCTTAAGATCGTACTTTTGATAGTCACCATAGACGAATTCAGGCTCTAGTTTAGGATATTTCTTAAGGATAGCCTTAGCCACTACTGCATTTAAGTAGGCATCATGTGCATGGTGGTAGTCATTGATTTCCCGCACCTTATATAACTTAAATTCTTTACGGAAGTTGGAAACTAGATTGGATTTCAAAGTGATAATTTTGACGTTACGGTTCTTCTTATCCTTCTCAGTCACTTCTGTATTAAAACGGGCATCCAAAATCTGGGCAACATGTTTTGTGATTTGCCGTGTTTCAACTAGTTGGCGTCTGATAAAGCCAACTTTATCTCGCTCATCTAGCCCACCACGTTCAGCCTTGGTTAAATTATTAAATTTACGTTCTGAAATCAATTTGGAATCCAGTAATTGTTGCCAAAAAGCTTTTCTTTTTTGAACAACCTCTAAACTTGGAACATTATCAGATTTACCACGATTATCCTTTGAACTAGTCAAGACACGGTTGTCTAGAGAATCATCTTTTATAAAAGCCTGTGGGACGATATGGTCAATGTCATAGCTACTTAGTTGGTTGATGTCAAGAGGTTCCCCAGTGTACATATCCTTCCCATTTTGGAGATAGTAAAGGAAGAGACGGTCGTTTTGAAGTTGAATATTATCTGTTGGATATTCTTTTAATATATTTGAATCAAGTCCAGGTGCTAAATTTTTTAGTGCATCTTCAATGCGTTTATATCTTTGTTGGGAATTCTTTTTCCCTCTGGCAGTTGTCTGATTTTCTCGTGCCATCTCAATCACAATGGACTCGGGAGTGTGGCCCATAATCTTGACAAGTTCATCAACAATCTTGATACTTTGTAAAATTCCTTTTTTGATAGCAGGACTACCTGGGAGTTCATGGACAATTTGCTTCACATCGTTTGTCCTACCAACCACTTGTGCTTTTTGAATAATGTCTTTGAAGGAAAGTCCGTCATCATTGATTAACTGCATAAAATTACGATTGCTGTAGCCGTCATCAATCAAGTAGTCAAGAATTGTTTTACCAGTTTTTTTATCACAGATACCGTTGATTAGCTTAGCAGAGAGTTTTCCCCAACCAGTATAATGTCGACGAATCAGTGCTTTAATCACTTTTTCATCAAAGAGAGAGTCATATTGAGCAAGACGTTGCTTGATCATCTCACGATCTTCAAAGATAGTGAGCGTGTGGATGATATTTTCAAGAGTTGCTTCATTTTCAGCATCATCCATAAACGCTTTATCCTTGATTATTTTAAGTAAATCATGATAAGTAGAAAGACTAGCGTTAAATTGTTTTTCAATTCCTTTTAGTTCGATTCCATCGTAGCCATCAACATTGTGTAGGTACTGAGTGATGTCTTTTTCAGTTACTTTTCTTTTCTCTTTGAATAATTGATTGACAATTTGCTTCTTTTGCCCATTATCAAGGAATTGATAGTCTCTCAATCCCTCTGCAATAAATTTTACTTTTGTTAATTCATTGTAGACAGCAAATGTTTCATACAAGAGACTATGCTTGGGCAAAACTTTTTCCTCTGGCAGATACAAGTCATAGTTAGTCATCTTATTGATGAAGTCTTCCGCAGAGCTTGCTTGATCAACAATTTCTTCAAAATTCCAAGGTCGGATTGCTTGGTCAGAATTTCGAGTAAGCCAAGCAAAATCACCATTGCCACGAGCCAATGGACCAACATAGTATGGAATACGGAACGTTAAGATTTTCTTTATCTTTTCTTTATTTTCTTGCAGAAATGGATAATGTTCTCCTTGCCGACGGATAATGGCATTCATTTCTTGAAGATGAATTTGATGAGGGATAGAACCATTATCAAAGGTGCGTTGTTTTCTCAAGAAATCTTCACGTTCAATTTTATCAAGGAAATAATCTGATCCTTCAAATTTAGAGAGAAGATTTTTGATGTACTTGTAAAATGCTTCTTGAGTGGTTTTGCCATTGATATACCCAGCATACCCATCTTTAGATTGGTCAGAGAAAACTTCATCATATTTTTCTTGAAGATTGTTTTTGATGAATTGTTTTAAAGCTGCTAAGTCTTTTTGGTGGTTTTCATAGCGCTCAATCATAGACGCCGATAATGGAGCCTTGGTTGATGGATCTGTGACAGTCAAAATTCCAGATAGAAGAATGGCGTCATAGAGTTTTTTAGCAACTATGAAAAGGTCTGCAAAATCATCTCCAATTTGTCCGAGCAAGTTTTCCAAATCCTCATCAAAGGTATCTTTAGAGAATTGTAGTGGAGCTTTTTCTTCTAGTTTAAAATGTTTCGTGAAATCAGCTTGATTTCCAACAATTAGCTTGAGAAATTCTGAAAACAAACCAGTGGACTTTTCGTCAGGAAAGAGTTTCAGGACACGTTCTTTCTTAGCAGATTTACTAATTTTATCAGTAAAAATTGCTTCTACTTGTGCATTTTGTCCACTAAGTGAACTTCCTTCAAAGGTGTTGTCGTAAATGCTTATAAACTCGCTAAAGATTTTTTGGATATCATTGTTTTTAATATCGAAAGATTCTTCATACAAAAAATGTCCGCGGTATTTAATCATATGCGCTAATGCTAGATAGATCAAGCGCAAGTCAGTTTTTTCTTTTGAGTCCGCCAGGTGTTTTCTCAAATGATAGATAGTTGGAAATTTCTTATGATATTCTTTTTCTTCTGCCAAGGTAGCAAAAATAGGATATTTACTTCCTCTTTTATCCTCAGGAACTAAGAAGGAGTCATCTAATCGATGGAAGAAACTACTATCCACCTTGCTCATTTCTTCAGAAAAGATTTCTTGAAGATAGCGAAGACGATTTTTTCGACGAGTATAGCGACGGCGTGCTGTTCGTTTGAGACGTCTATCTTCAGCAGTAGTTCCTTCATCAAATAATAAAGCTCCAATTAGATTTTTCTTGATAAAGTGTTTATCAGTATTGCCTAGAACTTTCATCTTTTTCGATGGCACCTTATAGTCATCCGTAATGACGGCCCATCCGACGCTGTTAGTTCCGATATCGAGTCCGATAGAGTAGTTGTTATTGTTCATATAGTTATAAACCTCCTTTGTATTAAATTATAATTTTTTAAAAAATTACAAAATGAGAGCTTTGATTAAATCAACGCAACCTTTCATAAACTTTACTACTTCAGATAGGATAGCTAAATTATCTTTAGTAAATTTGAACTTTTTTAAAACAATCTCCTTAAAATACAACTATAAATACATTATAGCATTTCTAATGATAATTTCAATAAAACGAATGATATATTTGTGGAAATTTGTTAGAATTAGTAAGGGGTTGTATTTTAGTTTTAGAACTGTATTGTTTCAAATAATAATAAACTAGCTTTTTGTTTTATCTGTAAAATAATTTACATTTCACTTGATAATATTTGATAAGTATAGTACAATAAAATCGTTGGAACTATTCGAAACAACACAGCAAAGTTAAAATAAGGCTTTGTCCGTACACAACTTGAAAAAGTGCGCACCGATTCGGTGCTTTTTTGTTTTACTATACTAATTTATTCTACTCTTATTTTAATGAAAAAACAAATACAAGTATAGCGTTTTCATTAGTTTTTATGAAATAACTAGATTCAAGTAGAGAATTTACTTAATTTATATGTGGCTAATTTTGATACATAAAAGAAGAACTAGGATGCCTCATTATCCTAGTTCTTCTTTTATATAAATGATTTTGTTATTCCTTCTCAGCCAATTCTTTTCCCAGTTGGATGATGTAATCTTTCAAATCATCCTTGACTTGTGGGTGCTTGAGGGCGTAGTCAATAGATGTTTTCATAAAGCCAAACTTATCCCCAACGTCGTAACGAGCTCCTGTAAATTCACGGGCGAAAACACGTTGTGTTTTATTAAGCGTATCAATAGCGTCGGTAAGTTGGATTTCATTTCCAGCACCAGGAGTTTGATTTTCTAAGATATCAAAAATCTCAGGTGTGAGAAGATAGCGTCCGATGATTGCCAAATCACTTGGAGCATCTTCGGGAGCTGGTTTTTCAACGAAAGTTTCGACACTATAGAGGCCGTTGATTCCTTCTCCTTGAGGAGCAATGACTCCATATGATGAAACGTCTTCATGTGGTACGGGCATGACAGCAATGGTTGATGCGTGTGTTTTTTCGTAATCATTCATCAGTTGTTTTGTCAAAGGAACAGCCTTTTCCTCTGTGATGTCCATAAGGTCATCACCCAGCATAACAACGAAAGGTTCATTCCCGACAAAAGCTTTGGCTTGTAAGACAGCATCTCCCAGACCACGAGGATGGCTTTGACGAATAAAATGGAGGCGAATTCCAGTAGTTTCATCCACTAATTTCAGTAAGTCATGTTTTCCTTTTTCTTTGAGGTTGTATTCAAGCTCAAAGTTTGAGTCAAAGTGATCCTCAATAGAACGTTTTGATTTACCAGTGACAACGAGGATATCTTCGATACCTGATTCAAGAGCTTCTTCTACGATAAACTGGATAGTTGGCTTGTCTACAATTGGTAACATTTCTTTAGCAAGTGCCTTGGTTGCTGGTAAAAATCGAGTCCCGAGTCCAGCGGCAGGGATGACTGCTTTTCTAACTTTTGATGTCATAAGAATCCTTTCTTTAGAGGGTTAAGACCACTCATTTTCTGCTTTAAATTCATTGTTCATGATGTCATAAATGGCATCTTTGATATTGGTTCCGTGGTAAATAACTTGGTAAATGGCCTGTGTAATGGGCATATAGACTCCAAGTTCTTGCGCTAGTTCATAGGCTGCTCGAGTCGTTGAGATTCCTTCGATTACCATACCCATATTGGCTTCGATATCGGCTAGAGATTCTCCACGACCAAGAGCATCTCCAGCTCTCCAGTTACGAGAGTGGATGGAGGTTCCCGTTACGATCAAGTCTCCTACACCAGATAAGCCACTATAGGTCAATGGACTGGCCCCGAGTGCTACCCCTAGGCGGGTAATTTCTGCCAAGCCTCGAGCGATGATGGCTGCCTTAGCATTGTCACCAAATCCCAGACCATGTAAAGCTCCGGCACCGACAGCAATAATATTTTTAAGAGCACCAGCAGTTTCGACTCCAATAACATCCGTATTGGTATAAAGTCGGAAGTAGTGATTACTAAAGAGTTCTTGAACGTATTGAGCTGTTTGTAAATCTTTAGAAGCAGCAGTGATTAAAGTTAGGTCACGCACAATGGTCTCTTCTGCATGACTAGGGCCTGAAACAACGACGATATCACTGCGGAGCTGTTCAGGAATTTCTTCTTCAAGGATGGTTGATAATCGTTTATGGCTATCGGGTTCTAATCCCTTTGATGCGTGCATGATGATAGCCTTATGGTCTAAGGTTTTTGCAACTTGTTGGGCAACAAGTCGTGTCACTTTTGTTGGGACAACAAACAAAATCGCATCTACATCTTTCAGTGCCTCTGCTAAGTCGGTGTAGGCAATGATATTTTCATCTAGAACGACATCTTTAAAGTAGTGCTTGTTAGTATGATAGGTATTAATTTCATTGATTTGCTCGGGAAGATTTCCCCAAATACGTACCTCGTGTCCATTGTCATTTAAGACTTGTGAAAGGGCAGTTCCCCAAGAACCAGGCCCCAAGACGGCGACGGTTTGTTTTTTCATGTTTTCCTCCCTGATAGAGTTCTCTCTTTTATTTTATCACATTATAGGGGATTTTGCACTTGTATTGCTGGGGGAGTGGTAGCTTTGTTGCTTGAAAAATATACAAAAACCGAGACGAAGTGATAAACTCTTAGTCTCGGTTTTCATATTTCTTAAAGAATAGCTAGGTTTATTTCAATTGATCTGTAATGTCTTTTGATAGCAACATCCCCAGATGATAAGTTTTATTGATGTAAGCAATGACATCATTGATATTTTCAGTTGTGTGAATTTTCTCTTTGATGTCAGTCCTAAATGTTTCATCCTTCAAAAGTTGTTCTTGGTAGAGCCTTTGAAGTCTCTCCTTCTCGTACTTATTGAGCAGAAAAAGGAACACCAAGCTAATCACAACGAGGATATAAGCATATTGGCTCATAGAATATCTCCCTGTATGATAAAGAAGTAGTAGTGAGTAGATTGAATTAGTGAGGCGCCTAACCAAATCACCATAGTTATGACGTCATGTTCTCTAAATCGATTATATTTAGAGAATATGACTAGTGAAGCAGTTAGCTAGTCCGCATATAAGCGGCTAGCGTCTAACAATTAGGAACTTTAGTTCCAATTGTTAGTACTGAATCACATCTTCTCTGGCGCTTCTACTCCAAGCAAGCGAAGGGCTTCTTTGAGAACGACTGCGGTTGCGTAGCTAAGGGCTAGACGGCTGTCGCGTTCTGGGCTTTCATCCAAGATGCGCGTATGTGCATAGTATTTGTTAAAGGCTTGAGCCAGGCTAATTGCAAATTTAGCAATGATAGAAGGTTCAAAGTTATCCGCCGCACGGTTGATAATACGTGGGAAGTCTTGGATGAGTTTGATGATTTCCCAGCTTTCAGCATCATTCAAGCTATAGTTGCCAGCTGTTTCTGGTTTGAAATCCGCTTTGCGTAAGATAGATTGGATACGAGCGTAGGCGTATTGAACGTAAGGTCCAGTTTCCCCCTCGAAGGATACCATAGCTTCTAGATCGAAATCATACCCATTTGTACGGTCGGTCTTGAGATCATAGAACTTAATGGCTCCAACCCCAACAGCATGGGCTACCTGATCTTTATTTTCAAGCTCAGGATTTTTAGCTTCGATTTGGGCCTTGGCACGGCTAACAGCCTCTGCAACTGTAGGCTCTAGCAAGATGACATTCCCTTTACGAGTAGAGAGTTTTTTCCCTTCCTTTGTAACCAAACCACAAGGAACGTGAGTGATGTCGTCACTCCAGTCGTAGCCCATCTCTTTCAAGACAGCTTTGAGCTGCTTAAAGTGGGCAGATTGTTCTTGACCAACGACATAGATAGATTTGGCAAATTGGTATTCGTTTTTACGGTAAAGGGCTGCAGCCAAGTCACGTGTGATATAGAGAGTTGCACCATCAGATTTTTTGATAAGGGCTGGATGTTCAATTCCATATTTCTCAAGATTCACAACTTGGGCACCTTCTGATTCAACAAGAAGGCCTTTTTCAGAAAGAATGTCTACAACTGCATCCATCTTATCGTTGTAGAAGGCTTCTCCGTTGTAGCTGTCAAATTCGACTTGCAATTCATTGTAAAGGCGGTTAAATTCCACCAAACTTTCATCACGGAACCATTGCCAAAGAGCGAGAGCTTCCTCATCTCCATTTTCCAGTTTACGGAACCATTCGCGTGCTTCTTCATCCAAGCTAGGGTCGTTTTCAGCTTCAGCATTGATGCGGACATAGAGTTTAAGAAGTTCATCGATTGGATGAGCTTTTACAGCTTCTTCGTCGCCCCATTTTTTGTAGGCAACAATCAGCATCCCAAACTGTTTACCCCAGTCTCCCAAATGGTTGACCTTGACTGTTTGATAACCGATTTTTTGGAAAATATGTGACAAGCTATCTCCGATAACAGTTGAGCGCAGGTGACCAATAGAGAATGGTTTAGCGATATTGGGACTAGACATATCGATAACAACATTTTCTTGTTTACCAATATGTTGGTCAGCATAGTGTTCTTTTTCAGTGATAACAGCTTGTAATACTTGAGCAGAAATGGCAGATTTATCAAGAAAAAAGTTGACGTAAGGCCCAGTTGCAACAACCTTTTCAAAGGCTTGGCTGTTAATCTTTTCAGCCAGGTCAGCCGCAATCATTTGAGGTGCTTTACGTTCGACTTTTGCAAGAGAAAAAGCAGGGAAAGCAATGTCTCCCATTTCTGAGTTTTTAGGGGTTTCCAGTAAATTTAAAATAGCCTCTTGGTCCAGGCTATCAATGATGCTAGCCAATTCGCTAGCAATCAATTCTTTTGTATTCATTAAGAGCTCCTTTTTGGACTTTTCTACTATTTTATCACAATTTTAAAGAAAGAAGAAAAAATTTTTGAAATCTCCTATTTTTTTGGTATAATATAGTTATAAAATTAGTTATAAATATTCACATAAGAGGATTTTATGAGAAAAAGAGATCGTCATCAGTTAATAAAAAAAATGATTACTGAGGAGAAATTAAGTACACAAAAAGAAATTCAAGATCGGTTGGAGGCACACAATGTCTTTGTGACGCAGACAACCCTGTCTCGTGATTTGCGCGAAATCGGCTTGACCAAGGTCAAGAAAAATGATATGGTGTATTATGTACTAGCAAATGAGACAGAAAAGATTGATTTGGTGGAATTTTTGTCTCATCATTTAGAAGGTGTTGCAAGAGCAGAGTTTACCTTGGTGCTTCATACCAAATTGGGAGAAGCCTCTGTTTTGGCAAATATTGTAGATGCAAACAAGGATGAATGGATTTTAGGAACAGTTGCTGGTGCCAATACCTTATTGGTCATTTGTCGAGACCAGCACGTTGCCAAACTCATGGAAGATCGTTTGCTAGATTTGATGAAAGATAAGTAAGGTCTTGGGAGTTGCTCTCAAGACTTATTTTTGACAAGGAGAGACGGAAAATGGCGACAGAAAAGCTATCACCCGGCATGCAACAGTATGTGGATATTAAAAAGCAATATCCAGATGCTTTTTTGCTCTTTCGGATGGGTGATTTTTATGAATTATTTTATGAGGATGCGGTCAATGCTGCGCAGATTCTGGAAATTTCCTTAACGAGTCGCAACAAGAATGCGGACAATCCGATTCCTATGGCGGGTGTTCCCTATCATTCTGCCCAACAGTACATTGATGTCTTGATTGAGCAGGGCTATAAGGTAGCTATTGCAGAGCAGATGGAAGATCCTAAACAAGCAGTTGGGGTTGTGAAACGAGAGGTTGTTCAGGTCATTACGCCAGGGACAGTGGTCGATAGCAGTAAGCCGGATAGTCAGAACAACTTCTTGGTTGCCATAGACCGTGATGGCAATCAATTTGGCTTAGCTTATATGGACTTGGTGACGGGTGATTTTTATGTGACAGGTCTTTTGGATTTTACGCTGGTTTGTGGGGAAATCCGCAATCTCAAGGCTCGAGAAGTGGTGCTAGGTTATGACTTGTCTGAGGAAGAAGAACAAATCCTTAGTCGTCAGATGAATCTGGTGCTTTCCTATGAAAAAGAAGGCTTTGAAGACCTTCATTTACTGGATTCACGATTGGCAGCTGTGGAGCAAGCGGCATCTAGTAAGTTGCTCCAGTATGTTCATCGGACTCAGATGAGGGAATTGAACCACCTCAAACCTGTTATCCGCTATGAAATCAAGGATTTCTTGCAGATGGATTATGCGACCAAGGCTAGTCTGGATTTGGTTGAGAATGCCCGTTCAGGCAAGAAGCAAGGCAGTCTTTTCTGGCTTTTGGATGAAACCAAAACAGCTATGGGTATGCGGCTCTTGCGTTCTTGGATTCATCGCCCCTTGATTGATAAGGAACGAATCGTCCAACGTCAAGAAGTGGTGCAGGTCTTTCTTGACCACTTTTTTGAGCGCAGTGATTTGACAGACAGTCTCAAGGGTGTTTATGACATTGAGCGCTTGGCTAGTCGGGTTTCTTTTGGCAAAACCAATCCCAAGGATCTCTTGCAGTTGGCGACTACCTTGTCTAGTGTGCCACGGATTCGTGCGATTTTAGAAGGGATGGAGCAACCTGCTCTAGCTTATCTCATCGCACAACTAGATGCCATTCCTGAGTTGGAGAGTTTAATTAGCGCAGCGATTGCTCCTGAAGCCCCTCATGTGATTACAGATGGGGGTATTATCCAGACTGGATTCGATGAGACTTTAGACAAGTACCGTCGTGTGCTCAGAGAAGGGACTAGCTGGATTGCTGAGATTGAGGCCAAGGAGCGAGAAAACTCTGGCATCAGTACGCTCAAGATTGACTACAATAAAAAGGATGGCTACTATTTCCATGTGACCAATTCGCAACTGGGAAATGTGCCAGCCCACTTTTTCCGCAAGGCAACGCTGAAGAACTCAGAACGTTTTGGAACCGAGGAATTAGCTCGTATCGAAGGCGACATGCTGGAGGCGCGTGAGAAGTCAGCTAACCTAGAGTACGAAATTTTTATGCGTATTCGTGAAGAGGTCAGCAAGTACATCCAGCGTTTGCAGGCTCTAGCCCAAGGAATTGCGACAGTTGATGTCTTACAGAGTCTAGCAGTTGTGGCTGAAACCCAGCATTTGATTCGACCTGAATTCGGAGATGATTCGCGAATTGATATCCAGAAAGGGCGCCATGCTGTCGTTGAAAAGGTTATGGGGGCTCAGACCTATATTCCCAATACGATTCAGATGGCAGAAGATACCAGTATTCAACTGATTACAGGGCCCAACATGAGCGGGAAGTCTACCTACATGCGTCAGTTAGCCATGACGGCGGTTATGGCCCAGATGGGTTCTTATGTGCCAGCAGAAAGCGCCTATTTACCTATTTTTGATGCTATCTTTACCCGTATCGGAGCAGCAGATGACTTGGTTTCAGGTCAATCAACCTTTATGGTGGAGATGATGGAGGCCAATAATGCCATTTCGCATGCAACAAAGAATTCCTTGATTCTCTTTGATGAATTGGGACGTGGAACTGCAACTTATGACGGTATGGCTCTTGCTCAGTCCATCATCGAATACATCCATGAACATATCGGAGCCAAGACCCTCTTTGCGACCCACTACCATGAGTTGACCAGTCTGGAGTCCAGTTTGGAGCACTTGGTCAATGTCCACGTGGCAACCTTGGAGCAGGATGGGCAGGTCACCTTTCTTCATAAGATTGAACCAGGGCCAGCTGACAAATCTTACGGTATTCATGTTGCTAAGATTGCTGGTTTGCCAGCAGACCTTCTAGCAAGGGCGGATAAGATATTGACGCAGCTAGAGAGTCAAGGGCAAGAGAGTCCCGCTCCCATGAGACAAACGAGTGCTGTCACTGAACAGATTTCACTCTTTGATACGCCAGAAGAAAATCCTATCCTAGCAGAATTAGCTAAACTGGATGTTTACAATATGACACCTATGCAGGCTATGAATGTCTTGGTCGAGTTAAAACAAAAATTATAAAGTCAAGACTTGCCAGTCATTCTAGCTGTATCAAGGAGACTTCTTTGACAAGTTCCCACTTTTTTGCTAGAATAACATCACACAAACAGAATGAGAAGGAGCTGACGCATTGTCGCTCCCTTTTGTCTATTTTTTAAGGAGAAAGTATGCTGATTCAGAAAATAAAAACCTACAAGTGGCAGGCCTTGGCTTCGCTCCTGATGACAGGCTTGATGGTTGCTAGTTCACTTCTGCAACCGCGTTATCTGCAGGAAGTGTTAGACGCCCTCCTTGCTGGGAAATATGAAGCTATTTATAGTATCGGGGCTTGGTTGATTGGTGTGGCCGTGGTCGGTCTGGTTGCTGGTGGGCTCAATGTTGTCCTCGCAGCCTATATTGCCCAAGGAGTTTCATCTGACCTTCGGGAGGATGCCTTCCGTAAAATCCAAACCTTTTCTTATGCCAATATTGAACAATTTAATGCGGGAAATCTAGTCGTTCGCATGACAAATGATATCAACCAGATTCAGAACGTCGTTATGATGACCTTCCAAATTCTTTTCAGACTTCCCCTCTTGTTCATCGGGTCGTTTATCCTGGCGGTTCAAACCCTACCTTCCCTGTGGTGGGTGATTGTTCTCATGGTAGTCTTGATTTTTGGCTTGACAGCTGTCATGATGGGAATGATGGGGCCTCGTTTTGCCAAGTTTCAAACCCTTCTTGAACGCATCAATGCCATTGCCAAGGAAAATCTGCGTGGTGTTCGAGTGGTCAAGTCCTTTGTCCAAGAAAAAGAGCAGTTTGCTAAGTTTACGGAGGTTTCAGACGAGCTTCTTGGTCAAAACCTTTACATCGGTTATGCCTTTTCAGTAGTGGAACCTTTCATGATGTTGGTCGGTTACGGGGCGGTATTCCTCTCTATTTGGCTAGTTGCTGGGATGGTTCAGTCGGATCCGTCAGTTGTTGGCTCCATTGCTTCCTTTGTCAATTACCTAAGCCAGATTATCTTTACTATTGTTATGGTTGGATTTTTGGGAAATTCTGTCAGTCGTGCTATGATTTCCATGCGTCGTATTCGAGAAATTCTAGACGCAGAGCCGGCTATGACCTTCAAGGATGTGCCAGATGAAGAGTTGGTCGGAAGTCTTAGCTTTGAAAATGTGACCTTTACCTATCCAATGGATAAGGAACCGATGCTGAAAGATGTGAGCTTTACTATCGAACCTGGTCAAATGGTTGGTGTAGTTGGAGCGACTGGTGCAGGAAAATCAACCTTGGCTCAATTGATTCCACGTCTCTTTGACCCGCAGGAAGGGGCTATCAAAATTGGAGGTAAGGATATTCGTGAAGTGAGTGAAGGAACCCTGCGTAAAACAGTTTCTATCGTTCTCCAACGTGCCATTCTCTTTAGTGGAACGATTGCAGATAACTTGAGACAGGGTAAGGGAGATGCCACTCTATTTGAAATGGAGCGAGCAGCCAACATTGCCCAAGCTAGTGAATTCATTCATCGTATGGAGAAAACCTTTGAAAGTCCAGTTGAGGAACGGGGAACCAATTTCTCTGGTGGGCAAAAGCAAAGGATGTCGATTGCGCGTGGGATTGTCAGCAATCCACGTATTCTGATTTTTGACGATTCGACCTCGGCCTTGGATGCCAAGTCAGAGCGCCTAGTGCAAGAAGCCTTGAATAAGGACTTGAAGGGAACAACAACCATTATCATCGCGCAAAAGATTAGCTCGGTTGTTCATGCAGACAAGATCTTGGTTCTAGATCAGGGACGATTGATTGGTCAAGGGACACATGCAGACTTGGTTGCCAACAATGCTGTTTATCGTGAAATCTATGAAACACAAAAAGGAAAGGAGGAGTGACATGAAAACAGTTCAATTTTTCTGGCATTACTTTAAGGTCTACAAGTTCTCATTTGTGGTTGTTATCTTGATGCTGGTTCTATCAACTCTTGCCCAAGCCCTCTTTCCGGTCTTTTCTGGACAAGCGGTAACAGAGCTAGCCAATTTAGTTCAAGCTTATCAAAATGGCAATCCAGAACTTGTTTGGCAAAGCCTATCAGGAATCATGGTCAATCTTGGCCTGCTGGTTTTGGTTCTATTTATCTCTAGTGTGATATACATGTGTCTCATGACGCGCGTGATTGCAGAGTCGACCAACGAGATGCGCAAAGGCCTCTTCGGTAAGCTTGCTCGCTTGACGGTTTCTTTCTTTGACCGCCGACAAGATGGCGATATCCTGTCTCGTTTTACTAGTGATTTGGATAATATCCTCCAAGCCTTTAATGAAAGTCTGGTTCAGGTCATGAGCAATATTGTTTTATACATTGGTCTGATTCTTGTCATGTTTTCGAGAAATGTGACGCTGGCCCTCATCACCATCGCCAGCACACCAGTAGCCTTCCTTATGCTAATTTTCATCGTGAAAATGGCACGCAAATACACCAACCTCCAGCAGAAAGAGGTAGGGAAGCTCAACGCCTATATGGATGAGAGTATTTCAGGCCAAAAAGCCGTGATTGTGCAAGGAATTCAAGAGGATATGATGGCAGGATTTCTTGAACAAAATGAGCGCGTGCGCAAGGCAACCTTTAAAGGAAGAATGTTCTCAGGAATTCTTTTCCCTGTCATGAATGGGATGAGTCTGGTTAATACAGCCATCGTCATCTTTGCGGGTTCAGCTGTTTTATTAAATGACAAGACTACTGAAACAAGTACAGCCCTAGGTTTGATTGTTATGTTTGCCCAATTTTCTCAGCAATACTACCAGCCTATTATCCAAGTTGCAGCTAGTTGGGGAAGCCTCCAGTTAGCCTTTACAGGGGCTGAACGGATTCAGGAAATGTTTGACGCAGAGGAAGAAATCCGACCTGAAAAGGCTCCGACCTTTACTAAGTTGCAAGAAGGTGTTGAAATCAGTCATATTGATTTTTCATACTTGCCTGATAAACCTATTTTGAAAGATGTCAGCATTTCTGCCCCTAAAGGCCAGATGACAGCGGTTGTTGGTCCGACAGGTTCAGGGAAAACGACTATTATGAATCTCATCAATCGCTTTTATGATGTTGATGCTGGTGGGATCTATTTTGATGGCAAAGACATTCGTGACTATGACTTGGATAGTCTCAGAAGTAAGGTGGGAATTGTCTTGCAAGATTCGGTCTTATTTAGCGGAACGATTCGAGACAATATCCGTTTTGGTGTGCCAGATGCTAGTCAAGAAATGGTTGAGGCAGCAGCCAAGGCAACCCATATCCACGACTATATCGAAAGCTTACCTGACAAATACGATACCCTTATTGATGATGATCAAAGCATCTTCTCGACAGGGCAAAAGCAATTGATTTCTATCGCTCGAACCCTGATGACAGATCCAGAAGTTCTCATTCTCGATGAAGCCACTTCAAACGTAGATACGGTGACTGAAAGTAAGATTCAGCATGCCATGGAGGCGGTTGTAGCAGGTAGAACCAGTTTCGTCATTGCCCATCGCTTGAAAACTATTCTCAATGCAGACCAGATTATTGTCCTTAAAGATGGAGAGGTCATTGAACGTGGTAACCACCATGAACTCTTGAAACTAGGTGGATTCTACTCAGAACTCTATCACAATCAATTTGTCCTCGAATAAGAAAAAAGTTGTCCTCTTGGGCAGCTTTTTCTTGTCCATAAAAAATATTTATCACAGCCTTAAAAAAAACATATTAGACGAAAGGCGTTTTGAGTGATATGATAGGGCTATCGTTAACATTCGAAAGGAGAGACATCATGACTAGAACGGTTGTAGGAGTTGCTGCAAATCTATGTCCCGTAGACGCAGAAGGCAAAAACATTCATTCATCTGTATCTTGTAGATTCGCAGAGAGCATTCGTCAAGTCGGTGGTCTCCCTTTAGTCATTCCTGTTGGTGATGAGTCAGTTGTACGCGATTATGTGGAAATGATTGACAAGCTTATTTTGACAGGCGGTCAAAATGTCCATCCTCAGTTTTATGGAGAGAAAAAGACCATCGAGAGCGATGATTACAATCTAGTTCGTGATGAATTTGAACTGGCACTCTTGAAAGAAGCGCTTCGTCAGAATAAACCAATTATGGCAATCTGTCGCGGTGTCCAACTTGTCAATGTTGCCTTTGGGGGAACCCTCAATCAAGAAATCGAAGGTCACTGGCAAGGACTACCTTTCGGAACATCTCACTCTATTGAGACAGTGGA
>CAUTXU010000020.1:0-18081 GCA_963542415.1 uncultured Streptococcus sp. | reverse complement strand
TTTCGTCGGAAATATTGTTACGCAAGAGACTACTGAACTCATAAATGATATCTGCCAACTCATCTTGACTCTGCATAACTGCATACATGCGCAAGAACTCCAGCGTATTATACATAAAATGAGGATTGATTTGCGCCTGCAGGGCTCGCATATTGGCATCTTTTTGACTAAGCTCTAACTGGTAAATATCATGGATGTTCTTTTCCAATCGATCCAACATATCATTGGTGGTCTCTGCGATTAAGAGCAATTCCTGATCTTTTTCAAGTGTGTCAATGCGAAGACCTTCCTCTCCTTGGGCAATAGCTTGGATGGAATCCACCAAATCCACTACCTGCTTTTGGTAATTAGCAAAGGTCTGCCTCAAAGTCAGATAGAGAATAACAATAAAGAGAAGGCTCAAGCCCACAATCAAAGCAGAGCTGGTCACCGTTCCTTGTAAAACAAAGTTTTTGGGAACTGCCACCTGAACCTGATAGCCATGAGAGGTCACACCAACAAACCAGTTCTCATGTTCCCTATTGACCCTCTCACCAATATGAAAAATCTCCGTATCAAAAGGCGATGTCACAGTAACAGCCATCGGGATATGACCCCGGGTATTGTCAATGGCATGATATAAAACTTCTGGATCCAAGGAGATGTAAATCACTCCTATAGATTGATCCGTTGCTGGGTCCAGAACTGGAATGCCAAAACTATTGGCCTCCGGTTTAAAGGCTTCAGCTGGCAAGACATGACCACTTCTTTTATCCCTTGTTGAAACATAAACTTCTTTAAAATCCTGCAAGACGATTGCAACACCCGTTATATAGTCATTTTGGACATAAAGATCATCAATATTTTCATACAGAGAAATAGAAGTTGACGAAGCTGCTTGATGCTCCAACAGCCAATAAAAATACTCAGAAGTTGACAGGCTAAAGTACTTATAAACCCCTTGTATCCGGTCTTGATTGGCTACTAAATCTTGCGCTAGCTGGGCTGACTCGCGATAATAATATTCCACCTCTTCGACTGTTCGAGTGGTTACACGCTGGGCTACTCTCTGAGCTTCCTTTTCCCGTGAATCCCAGTCAGCGTAAGAGAGTAAGATTGCAAAACTCGCAATAATAATCATCATAACTGAACTGTAGGTTCTCAGAAGCGTATGTAGCCAAAACTGCTTCATTCTATTTTGTCGCCAATTTTTCATGGATACTTTCATAGACCGGTTCCAACATATCACTGATAAAGAAATGCCACATCCCAATTCCTACAAAGAAAAGTAGGGCAGGCATATAGTAACCAATTGCCACAAGTAGCACTGTCCCAAGGAGAACCTTGGCCACAGCTGCTAGACTCATAAAGATGCCAATCAAGGATAGTTTGAGACTATTTCGATAGGACAAGTCAAAATAAACTTGTAATTTCAAAGATACTGTATAAGCCAAAAAGATCAGGATAACTACTAGAACATTCAAAAATGTCGCAATCAAATGAATAATAGTCTGATGAGGCAATTGTACCAAGAGATACAGGCCATAAACCAAAACTAGATCCACTCCTAAAAAGCTATAGAAAATCAGGTTGCTTGAGACAAAATTTTGCTTGTAAAGAGACCAAGCCTCCTTCAAACTGTATTCCCGAAAGCTATAACCATGTTCAGCATATAGGCTCATCAAGGTGGCGCTAGTCGGCGCTAGACCAAGAATAAGCCCTCCTGCCAATGTTAATATCCAAAAGAAGGCTGTCGCAATCATCCCTAAAAAGAAACGATTAAAGACAAAGTCTAAAAATCTCCCCATGATATCCTCCTAAAAATAACTATGAAACTATTATATCATATTTCAAGCGTTTTCAAAAACTTCTAGTACCCATTTACAATCCCATCAAACCGTGGTACAATGAGAATTGTGAAAAAATTATCAGGAGACAATTCATGAAAAAATCTATCTTAACTACACTTCTTTTTGCAGTTCTTTACTTCCTCTGCATGGGGATTGGTGTCCTTTTGGGCAATCTCTTTGACCAAACTGGAAACATGTTTTATGCGCCTGCCTTTACTGCCCTTGTCGGCGGTAGCGTCTATATGATCCTAGTCGCAAAAGTTCCGCGCTTTGGAGCCATTACCACTATCGGCCTTGTCATGGCTCTCTTTTTCTTGGGATCTAAACACGGTGCTGGTGCCTTCCTTCCTGGAATTATATGTGGCCTCCTAGCAGATGGAATAGCTCATTTAGGAAAATACAAGGACCAAACAAAGAATTTCCTTTCTTTCGTTGTTTTCGCTTTTAGCACATCTGGACCAATTCTACTCATGTGGATTGCTCCCAAAACCTATATGGCAACCCTTCTAGCAAGAGGAAAATCCCAAGAATATATCGACCGTATCATGGTCGCACCAAACCCTAGAACCGTCCTTCTATTTATCGCAAGTATTGTCATCGGAGCCCTAGTGGGTGCCTTGATTGGACAGGCCTTGAGTAAAAAATTTGCACAGAAAATCTGATTACTTAAAAAGAGCCGCACGGCTCTTTTTATTGGCTCTATAATATTTGTAGTGGGTAAATCCCCTATAGATATTATGGAGCCTATTTTTGTGTAGAAAAAAAGTCCCATAAGATCTATAATGAAAAGCGACCAAACTATCATTAGAAAGAATCATATGGAACAATTACATTCTATCACAAAACTACTCGATATTAAAGACCCTAATATCCAAATTATAGATATCATTAATAAGGGTACACACAAGGAAATCATCGCTAAACTAGACTATGAGGCCCCATCTTGTCCTGATTGCGGAAGCCTAATGAAGAAATATGACTTTCAAAAACCATCTAAGATTCCTTACCTTGAAACGACTGGTATGCCTACTAGAATCCTCCTTAAAAAACGCCGTTTTAAGTGCTATCAGTGCTCTAAAATGATGGTCGCTGAAACCTCTCTCGTCAAGAAAAATCACCAAATACCTCGTATCATCAACCAAAAGATTGCTCAAAAGCTGATTGAAAAAACTTCCTTGACCGATATTGCTCATCAGTTGTCTATTTCAGCTTCAACTGTCATTCGCAAGCTCAATGACTTTCACTTTAAGCCTGATTTTTCTCGCCTTCCTGAGATGATGTCTTGGGACGAATATACCTTTACAAAAGGAAAGATGAGTTTCATTGCACAAGATTTTGATAATCTCAGTATCATCGCTGTTCTTGAAGGTAGAACACAGGCTGTCATCCGAAATCACTTTCTTCGATACGATAGAGCTGTCCGATGTCGAGTGAAAATTATTACTATGGATATGTTTAGTCCCTATTATGACTTGGCTAAACAGCTTTTTCCGTGTGCTAAAATCGTTCTAGATCGCTTTCACATTGTACAACATCTTAGCCGTGCCATGAGTCGTGTGCGTGTCCAAATCATGAATCAGTATCATCGAAAATCCCATGAATACAAGGCTATCAAGCGTTACTGGAAACTTATCCAACAAGATAGTCGGAAACTCAGTGAGAAACGTTTTTATCGCCCTACTTTTCGTATGCACTTAACAAATAAAGAGATTCTAGACAAGCTTTTGAGCTATTCAGAAGACTTAAAACACCACTATAATCTCTATCAACTCTTACTTTTTCACTTTCAGAATAAGGAAGCTGACAGATTTTTCGGACTCATTAAGGACAATCTAAAGCAGGTTCATCCTCTTTTTCAGACTGTCTTTAAAACCTTTTTCAAGAACAAAGAGAAAATCGTCAACGCCCTTCAATTCCCCTATTCAAACGCTAAACTGAAAGCAACCAATAATCTTATCAAACTTATCAAACGAAATGCCTTTGGTTTTCGGAACTTCGAAAACTTCAAAAAACGGATTTTTATTGCTCTAAATATCAAAAAAGAAAGGACTAAATCTGTCCTTTCTCGAGCTTAGCTTTTCTTCAACCCACTACAGTTAACAAAGAGCCTTTTTATTTATGGCTCAATTTCTTGGTCAAGAAGTCTCCCAAGAATTGGATTGTAAAGATAATCAAAATGATAATGATGGTTGCCAAGATGGTCACATCGTGATTGTAGCGGTTAAATCCATAAGCGATGGCTACGTTACCGATACCACCAGCTCCAACCGCACCAGCCATAGCTGTTTCCCCAACAAGGGAAATCAAGGTCACAGTCGTCACACGGATCAAATCTGGAAGACCTTCTGATAGGTAAACACCCACGATATCCCAGAATGTCGCTCCGCTAGCTTGAGCCGCCTCAATGACACCGCCATCCAATTCAGCCAAGACAACCTGCACCTGACGGGCAAAAAAGGCAAAGACTGCAAAAGATAGGGGTACGATAGCCGCATTTGGTCCGATACTTGTTCCTACGATTAGATGAGAGAAGGGTGACAAGACTGCCAAGAGAATGATGAAAGGAACCGCACGAAAAATTGAGGTGATTTTATCCAAAATCCAGAAAACGACTTTGTTCTCCAAGACACCACCTGGCGCTGTCAAGACAAGGAAGAGACCTGCTACCAGTCCCAAGAAGCCTCCGATGATGAAGGAAAGAACTGTCATATAAAGGGTTAGGTAGATGGCTGTTCCCCAGCCTGCTTGACCAGCCCAGCCCATTTTATAGACATTTGGTAAATAGGTTTGAATCAATGATTCCATCTTACTGTCCTCCCTTCAATACTTTTAGCTGTACGCCTGCTTGACGAATGGCTTCTTGGGCACCTGCTAGTGCTGCTTTTTCACCTGACAAGACCACAACCAATTCTCCAACAGGAGTGCCATCGAGGATTTCGATATTCCCATAGAGGATATTAGCCGTTACTTGATAATACTTGTACAATTCATTCAAAAGTGGCTCGTCTGTTGAAGCTCCAGCGTACTTGAGTTGCACCAAGAGACTGTTTTCAGACAAGTGTTCCACGATTTCTTGCTTCTCGATTTTGACCATGGCTTCGTCAATACCTGTAGCTGTTGAGATAAAGTCTTGGGTCAAGGGTTGTTTAGGATTTGAGAAGATTTCAAGGACACTTCCCTCTTCAATCAAATGCCCATCCTGCATAACTGCCACACGGTTGGCAATGTCTTTGACAATCTGCATTTCATGCGTAATCAAGACAACAGTCAAGCCTAATTTTTGGTTCAAATCTTGCAACAAGGCCAAAATCTGCTTGGTTGTCTTAGGGTCAAGGGCAGAAGTTGACTCGTCTGAAATCAAGATTTTTGGATCATTTGCCAAGGCACGCGCAATGGCCACACGCTGTTTTTGTCCTCCAGATAGTTGTGAAGGATAGTTTTCAGCACGGTCTGCCAGGCCAACCAAGTCCAACAACTTAGCTACTTTAGCCTTCTTTTCTTCCTTGCTGAGCCCAGAATGTTTAAGTGCAAATGCTACATTCTCCTCTGCTGTCTTTTGGCTCATCAGGTTAAAATGCTGGAAAATCATTCCAATATCTTGACGTTTACGACGCAACTGCTCTGCCGTCAAGGTGACCTTGCCATCAAAAATCACATCATCGTCAATAGTAATTTTGCCTGCAGATGGTTTTTGCAAGAGGTTAATTACCCGTACAAGGGTTGATTTCCCTGCTCCAGAATATCCAACGATTCCGTAGATATCCCCTTCTTGGATGTGAATGGTCACATCCTTGACCGCTGTGATGGTTCTCTTCTTTTGGTGAAAAGTCACATCGATCTGATCTAACTTGATAATATCTCTACTCATAGCTTCTAATTAGCTCCTCTACTAATTCAATATGGGTGTAATAATCGGCGATTCGCACATTTTCATCTCCACCGTGGTCTCGGCTGTTGGCATTTCCTAGACCGAAGGCCACCATTGGCACCTCTAGGGCATCAAAGACCGTATGCATAGGCCCTGTCCCAGCTGTAGTCGGCAAGACTGAAACGCCCTGTGGATAGAATTTCTTGGCCAACTCGATTACATTGAGAATGGCTGGCGCGCTCATATCGCTTCGATAGCTCATCTCTCCCAAGGTATAGTATAATTCTACCTTATCAAAGCCATTTTTGTCTAGCTGTTTCCGAATTTTTTCCAGAACATCATGCGGTTCTAGGCCAGGAACCAAACGAACTTCTAGCTTAGCGCTGGCTTCTGCTGGCAAAATCGTTTTAACTCCTTGCCCTTGATAACCTGACTGAATCCCTTCGATATTAAGGGCTGGTTCGAAAAAGAAACGTTTTAGAAAGGCTGCACGCTCCTCTTGTAAGAGAGGCAATTCCAAACCATAAATCTGGCTGATTTCCCCTGGATTTCGTTGGGCATAGGTATCCACCAAGGCCAATTCACGTTCATTTGGCTCTTGTACTTCTTCGTACAAGCCTTCAACCAAGATACGGCCATCTGCAGCGCGAAGAGACTGTAAGGCTTGGAGGAGATACCAAGGAGCTGATTCCACAACCCCACCATAACTAGAGTGGATATCCACATCAGCGCTTTTTACCTTGGCATCAAAGGTCACAATCCCCTTATTTCCACCAGAAATTTCTAGCTGTTCCAAGGCATTTTTGGTCCCTTGTTCCCAGACCAACAAATCCGCACCACGGAGTTTATCCGCATGTTTTTCCAAATACTTATCCAGGTCTGTCGAAGCCGATTCCTCCGCTCCCTCCATGATAAAACTGATATTGACAGGCAGGTCATCATGGTGCTGCATGTATTTTCTCAAAGCACTCAAACGAGCTGTGATATGACCCTTGTCATCGTCAACCCCACGCCCATACATAAAGCCATTGCGGACTGAAAGAGTAAAAGGATCTTCTGTCCACACCTGATCCCCATCCGCTGGCACAGTGTCATAGTGGTTATAGAAAATCAAGGTCTTGGCATCTGGACGCGAACTCTTGAAATGCGCCATGACAAAGGGCGCCGTATAGCTCTCATCAATCTCCACTTCAGCCCCAACACGCTTGAAAATCTCACCCAGATAATTGGCAACTTCTTTGAGACCCACCTGCTGGGCAAAGACTGATTTCTTAGAAATCAAGGTACGCAAAACCTCAAAATAATGCTGGGCTACATGATCCTTTTCAAATTTTTCAATCTGTTCTTGTTCGCTAGGAAAAACCATATTCTCTCTACCTTTCTATGAACTACTTTTCCTGACAATCCATGCTCTATACAAAAGCAAGAGGTGGAATTCTCTCTCCCACCTCCCTGTTTCTTATTACCAAACTGGTTGATCCAAACCGTCTGATGTTTCTTCGATAACTTTTTTCACTTCATCTGTATGGTAAGCTGCAACAACTTTCTTGATAGCATCAGCCTTAGGTGATGATTCCCAATCTTTTTTCGCAACAATGATGTTGTACCATTGTTTTGAATTTTCATCAGCTTGTTCTTTGAAAAGTGCTTTCTTGTAGTCCAATTTTGCTTCTGTAACGAAGGTATTGTTTACAACGGCAGCGTCAACTGATGACAATGAACGAGCTGTTTGGCTAGCGTCCAATTCAGTGATTTTCAAGTTCTTTGGATTTTCTTTGATGTTAGCAACTGTTGCAAGGGCAGTTCCAGAAACATCCAATTTAATCAAACCAGCTGATTGAAGCAAGTAAAGCGCACGGCTTTCGTTTGTAGCGTCATTCGGTACAGCGATTTCTCCGTTTGCTGGGATGTCTTCTACTTTAGTGTACTTGTTGTCACTTCCATTCAAACCTGAGTAAAGGCGGATTGGAGAGATGTAAGTATCTGCAATCGCTACAAGGTCTTTTCCATTTTCTTTGTTCCAGTTGTTCAAGAAGTTATAGTGTTGGAAAGCGTTCAAATCTACTTCGCCATCAGCAGTTGCCTTGTTTGGTTGTGAGTAGTCTGTGAACTCTGTAAATTCCAAGGTAATGCCGTCTTTTTTAACCAATTCTTGGATTTTGTCCCAACGTTTTTCTTCAGAACCGCTACGGTTAACAGTTGCGATTTTGACGGTTGTTGCATTGTCTGCTTTCTTTTCTGAGTTTCCGCAAGCTGCAAGAGTCAAACCTGCGACTGTAGCAAGGGCTGCTACACCAAGCCATTTTTTGATTTTCATGATTCTTTCTCCTTAAAAATAATACCGTACTAGTATCTCACAATTTGTTTGATTTCACAAATTGTTATTAGATAGTCAGATATATAGTTTAAAACTATATCCCTAAAAACTGAGAAATCACCCACCTTACTCAGAATGGATGATTTCAAGAAATTATTTAATATCAGCTTCTGCTGGTAGGTAAGTGTCTCCGAAGAATTGTTTTGACAATTTTTCAAGAGTTCCGTCTTTGTAGAGTTCTTGGATACGTTTGTCTACAAATGTTTTCAACTCATCTTGACCTTTAGCAAGAAGTGGGTAAACGTAAGGTTGTTGGTCGCTTGGAAGTTCGATAACTTTCAAGTTGTCCAAACCTTGGTTCTTGATGACTGTTTCAACACCGATTTTATCAAAAATCTTGTAGTCAAATTGGCCATCGCTCAAGCGTCCCATGATTTGTTGGAAGTCTGCTCTAGTGTAGTTAAGGACAGTTGGATTATCCGCATGTTCTGTGTTGTATGCTTCCAATTGTTTAGCTGAGGTTGTTCCTTGAACGACTTCAGTAGATTTTCCACCGATATCATCAAGAGACTTGATGCTAGTGTCGTCCTTCTTCACAACAAGAACGTTAGGGTTTTTAGCAGTTGGCGCTGCGTAGAGGTATTTCTCTGCACGTTCTTTGGTATAACTGAGGTTGTTAACGGCCATTTGGTAACGATCGCTATCAAGTCCTGGGAAAATCCCTGACCACTCTGTCTTTTCAAACTTGACAGTATACTTGTCTGAGTCTTTAAAGATAGCACGAATAAGCTCAATCTCGTAACCTGTCAATTCACCATTTTCTTCATAGATAAATGGTTTTGGTGATCCGTTAGTTGCTACGATGATTTCTTTCTTGCTAGCTGCTTCTCCTTCTTTCTTAGCACCACCTGAGCAAGCTGCTAGCACACCTGCAGCAACAAGCCCTAGGGCAGCAAGAGATGAGTATTTAACGATTTTTTTCATGTCATTTCCTCCAAAATAGAATACCTTATTATCTTATCAGAAAAAAAGTAATTATGCCATTATATGATATTTATCTCTGTGATAGATTTTCTTTATAGCCCATTTAAAATAGTAAACGCAGGACGGCAATTAAGACAACTCCAAAGAGAACTGTTCCGACTAGATTGCGGTAGCGAAAGGCTACCCAAGCGGTTGGAAAGACTGCCAAGAAGTCCAACCATTTAATTTGAGGAAGACTCCCAACCTTGCCTGTCACTACGCTTGAAAGAATCAAGGCAAAGATAATAGAAACGGGCAAGAACTTCAAAAAACGCTCAACAATCGCAGGCAAGCCCTTATACTTGACCAAGATGAAGGGAATCATACGGGGAATCCAAGTCACCAAGCCAGAGAAAATAACTGCTAATAAAAGATACTTACTGACCATCTAAAACCACCCCCATTGTACAACCAAGTAGCGTCGCAAACAGAACAGCTAGTGACTGAGACACCACTGTCAAGAGCAAAAAGAAGGACACCGCAACAACTGCTAAGATAATGAGCAGATTGCGGACAGGAATCCGTCTTTGCATAATCTGGAATTGCGAAGCAAAAATTCCGATGAACATCCCAACCAGGGCAAAATCCAAGCCAAAGATTTCTGGATTTGGCAACAGGCCACCCAGAGTCGTTCCGACTACTGTTCCCACAAACCAAGCCACATAGCTGTTAAGATTGTTTCCGTGCATCCACATAGGATTGATCTTGTCTGCATGGGCCAATTCGCCCATCAAAACTCCGTAAGTCTCATCCGTCAAGATACTAGACATACCGATATTGTGCCAGAGACTAGTATGACGGAAATAGGTTGACGCATGCAAGCTCAGCAAAAAGAGACGCAAATTGATTAGAAAAACCGTCATGGCAATGGCCGCTACAGGTGCTTGGACCGCAATCAGTGCCAAGATAGCAAACTGGGCGCTCCCAGCATAAACAAAGAGGCTCATCAAGCCCATCTCAACAGGTGTCACATAGGGCGCACCGATAATCCCACAGGCAAGGCCAATACTGACATAACCAAGGGCCGTTGGCATAGCTGCCTGCGCCCCCTCCCAAAATCCTTTTTCTTTCATCTTTCTCCTCATATTGTCTTAATAAATAGGCTGAATCAGTTCCAGCCACAGCATGGACTATTATAACACATTCAGGAAAGAGAAAAAAGTCTGCTGATTGTAATCAGACAGACTCCATTTTATTCCATAGTATCAAAGGTAAGACTTGGCTTAGCATTGAAATCCAAGTCTTGCTCATATTCAGATTCATCCATTATGCGATGTTCATACCGTATTCCATAATGAATCATGTCTTAAAAATACCAGACCACACTATTCCCTGCTTGTATTTAGCTTCTTTCTTTTGGACAAATTTTGCTAAATCCAACAACTCTGTCGGCGGTTCACCTTTAAAGCTCAACAATTCTTTAGAGACGGCAAATGAGAGACGTACAGCTAACAAATCTTCACTAGTACTAGAAAACTGTTTTGCTGTTTCTAGCAATTGCTTCCTAAATTCTTCCGTCAAGCTAATTTCTTTATTATTGTACAGGGAATGAATTAGAATTTGTAACTGACTTTGCTTTTCCATCGTTTACCTCATTTTATCTAGGACGCCAAGTTTCACTTTTAGTCCAGCCATTTACAGTATACTCAGAATTAAACATATACTGTACGAATTCCCATCTATAAACCACTTCTGCGACTTAGGATTTGCTTGAAGTACTTTACAAGGATAGTATAACACAGAAATTGGCTTATTTTAGTAAATCGCATATTTGACATTTTTTCTCATAGAAATTTCACATTTGCTATTGTTGACTAATCGATAAGTTCTTTGTATTGCTGCAAACGTAATTCGAAGAGGGCCACCAATTGTGAATTTTCTAATACTTGCAGAGATTGGAGATAGTTTTCAATCTCTTTTTAATTGCTTCCTTTAGTTTGAAGGAAAATCTTCATTTTCTTTAAAAATTGTCACAACACTTTTTCAAAAACATCATACGGACGCAGCATGCTCTCCAACTCAGCTTCAAATGAAAGTTTCTTCATAGTGATTCAAAACTTTTTACCAAGATCAAATACTCTGAAATTTTCATCTCTTTAACTTCTAGTGAAATAACATAAGAATTTGACCAATACCATTGTAGACTATATGCAGCCCAATAGGCCAATAAATGGACTTTGTCACTCTAAATAAGACTGCAAATATGAGACCGCCACCCATATAGACGAAAAAGTCTGTTAAGACCCAACCATGGCCACTAATGTGTAAGATTCCAAATAATATAGCTGAGCCAAGTACATCCAGTCCCCATTTCTTCCCCTTCGCCAGAGCAGTCATCACTAATCCACGATAAATCATGTCTTCAAAAATGGGACCTGCAATCACAGGATAGAAAAAATACATCAAAAATGCCGTAGCTCCTGTAAAAGTAGGAACATCCAGTTGATAAGCAATTTCATTTCGAGTAGGCGGGAAAAGAAAAAAGGTGACGAAATTCCAAACAACAAAAGCAAGCAGAGCTAGGAAGGAATAGAAAAGATAGGATCTTTTAAACTTTCTACTGTTGATTTGTTGCCATTTCCCCGACCAAATCATAGCAATAAGAGCAAATAAAACCACAAGAAAATTCAACATTATATCCGACAGATAATAGGCAAAGTCAGATAGACCAGTAACAAGGTCGCTGCGTAAAACTAGACCACTGAACTTCTGGTCAGCAATAACTAGTAGAAAAGCCATAATAAAGTAGTGGCGCGAGATTATCTTTTTCATATATCACCTTTCTAAT
This sequence comes from uncultured Streptococcus sp., assembly GCA_963542415.1. Lineage (GTDB taxonomy): Bacteria > Bacillota > Bacilli > Lactobacillales > Streptococcaceae > Streptococcus. Next base: position 6,256 of record CAUTXU010000020.1, on the reverse strand, counting down.
ATCCAAATACCAATAAAGTAACAATGAGTAAGAAACTATTCCATGAAGCATGCAGAGCTATAGCCCAATAGATGGAACGAGTGTAACGAAACATCATACAAAATATCAAGCCCATTCCAAAATACTTTATGAAATCTGTCGTTATCCAACCATACTGCAAAACATGCATAGCGCCAAATATGGCAGCGGAAACAAGAACATCAAGATAGTATCTTTTAACTTTAGATAAACTTGTCATCAAAAAGCCACGACAAACAACTTCTTCTGATACAGGTGCGATAATACTAGTATAAAGTATTCGCGTAACAAAATAGCTAGTTCCTGTTAAACTGGCGGCTACTTCCACGACTACACTTCCATTCTGGGTACGAGGAAAGATATAGGTTGTTAGATTTGCCCACACGAACAATAAGAAAAAAGAAAGAAGGAAAACACCCAGGTAAGACCAACGAAACTGGAAACGACCACACTCTTTCCAATGTTCACTTTTGACAAAAGCAATTGTAGCTATAGTTCCCAGAATAAGTACCAATAAAACTTGGAACACATAGTACATATTATCAGACAAAGCAACCATAAAATCTAAGTCTGATGTGACATTAAAAATGAGGTAATAAGTCAAAATCAACAAGCCAGTTGCTAGGTGAAATTTCATTTCTTTCATTTTCTTCATCCTATTATCTCCTATAAGAGCCTATCTTCTACGGCGACCAAACAATCCATCTGCTAAATCTATAGTCCAATCAAAAGCTCCTCGATTAGGACTCATCCCTTGATTGCCCCAACCAGGGTAAATTCCTGGGACGCCCCAACCAGATATACCACTTCTTCCGCCACCTCCCATAGAATCTACGAGGTTGCCTCCTCTAACCTCTTGCAATTCTGCCTCTGTCAATTCCATTGTTTCTGCAAATTGTAAATTCAACATTATTTACACTCCTTCAATTATTTTTTATTTGTAAACCACTTCTGCGACCTAGGATTTGCTTCAAGTGCTTTACAAAAACACTATAACACGAAAATTGGCGTATTTTAGAAAATCGTATATTTGATATTTTTTCTTATAGAAATTTCAGATTTGCGATTTTATTAGATTTGATTATTTCACTGGTATAATAAAGTTATTACTAATGAGGAGTGGAGAAACTATGAAAAAACAAATTTTAACATTATTGACAGCCGTTGCTGATATTATTATCATTTTGCCATTTCTAACTAATCAATAAGTTCTTTGAATTGCTGCAAACGCAATTCAAAAAGGGCTATCAATTGTGGATTTTCTAATACTTGCAGAGATTGGATAAAGTGTTCAATCTCTTTTTGATTGCTTCCCTTAGTTTGAAGGAAAACACTCATTTTCTTTAAAAATTGCCATAATACTTTTTCAAAAACATCATACGGGCGCAGCATACTCTCCAACTCGGCTTCAAATGAAAGTTTCCTCATAGTAATGCAAAACTTTTTACCAAAATCAAATACTCCGAAATTTTCATCTCTTTAAATTCTAGTGCAATAACATAAGAATCTGACCAATACCATTGTAGACTATATGCAGTCCAATAGGCCAATAAATGGACTTTGTTGCTCTAAACAAGACTGCAAATATGAGACCGCCACCCATATATACAAAAAAGTCTGTTAAGACCCAACCATGGCCGCTAATGTGTAAGATTCCAAATAATATAGCCGAACCAAGTACATCCAGTCCCCATTTCTTCCCTTTCTCCAGAACTGTCATCACCAATCCCCGATACATGATTTCTTCAAAAATAGGAGCCAGTACTACAGGGTAGAGAAAGAACATCAAAAATGCCGTAGCTCCTGTAAAAGTAGGAGCGTAATGTTGATAAGAAATTGCATTTCTAGTAGGTGGAAAAAGAGAAAAGGTAACTCTGTTCCAAAGGAACAACAAAAGAAAAGCTAAGACACAATAAAACAAATAGGTCCAGCGAAACTTCTTACTGTTGATTTTCTGCCATTTTCCTGACTTAACCATAGTAAAAAAAGCAATAAAAACGACAAGAAAATGTAACATCATATCCGACAAATAATAGCCAAAGTCAGATAGACCAAGAGCAAAGTCGCTAGATAAAACCAGACCACTAAGATACTGGTAAGCAATGACGAGTAGGATTACTATAAAAAAGTAGTATCTTGAAGTTATCTTTCCCATTTTATTTTCTCCTATATATGAAATAAAGATAGCCCCTACCCAAGAAAAAGGCAAGGGCTTTAAACATCAATAACGACGTCTAGTCTCAGGAGCTGGAGGAGCAAAGTTAAAGTAGTTTTGCCATAGACCGCCCATTCCACCAGATTCCAATGGAGGATATGCCCTTCCTCCATAAACTGTCTCCAACTCAGCTTCTGTCAATTCCATTGTTTCTGCAAATTGTAAATTTAACATCTTTTATACTCCTTCAATTGTTTTTGCTTGTAAAGCACTTCTGCGACCTAGGATTTGCTTTAAGTACTTTACAAGGACAGTATAACACGAAAATTGGCTTATTTTAAAAAATCGCATATTTGATATTTTTTCTTATAGAAATTTCAGATTTGCGATTTTAGTAGATTTGATTATTTCACTGGTATAATCAAGTTATTACTAATTAAGGAGTGGAGCAACTATGAAAAAACAAATTTTAACATTATTGACAGCCGTTGCTGATATTATTATCATTTTGCCATTTCTAACTAATCAATAAGTTCTTTGAATTGCTGCAAACGCAATTCAAAAAGGGCTATCAATTGTGGATTTTCTAATACTTGCAGAGATTGGATAAAGTGTTCAATCTCTTTTTGATTGCTTCCCTTAGTTTGAAGGAAAACACTCATTTTCTTTAAAAATTGCCATAATACTTTTTCAAAAACATCATACGGACGTAGCATGCTCTTCAACTCGGCTTCAAAGATTGGGATGTAGGAGAAAAGCTTGCGCTCCATGAGTTCTGATAAGATATTTAAGAGCCCTTGCTTCATATACAACCGATTGTGTACTAACTCTTTAAATTCCTTAGATTTCTCAATTAAAGCGGTTGATAAAAATATCAAATCTTGATTGCTCAAGAAGGGCATGGTATTGCAAAAGAGATAGAGTTCAAACCAGGTCCAAGACTCAATAGCATAGAGATAGATAGTCAAAAACTCGCTATCTTCTTTTACCAATGGATAGTTCTTATCTAAGGAATGGAGTGCGTTTTTAATTACAATAGCATTCAAACGACGATAGGTCTGCGCCATCTGTTCTTGTTCGACTTCCTCCAACAGTTGCTCTAAACCAGCAATATCTTGATGGGCAAAGCAATCCACAACCCTTCTACCAATTCGCATATGTGGAGATTCTTGGTAGTTGTTAAGCTTGTGCCCAAATTCATCGAAATTCATATTGATCCCTTGAATAGCTAGGATTATCTTGTCCGCAGATAGCATAGACTGTCCTAGTTCAAACTTGGATAGCTGAGAGGCTGTTAGCCCAGCACAAGCCACATCTGACTGTTTTAGCTTTCTAGCCAAGCGCAATTCCTTGTAAAATTCTCCCAATTCCATTCTCTCAATCATCTTACCACCTCCTATTCTTCATATATTATATCATTATTTCTACAGTTTTGTCAAAATATTCTGACATTTCAGCGAGTGAAAAAGCCAGCCCTAAGCTGACTCTTTATTCCATGGTATCAAAAGCGAGGCTTGGTTTGGCATTGAGATCCAAGTCTGCATAGTTTTCTTTGTTCCACTCGCTGACGCTGGCATAGGCAATCATACCTGCATTATCTCCGCAGAGGCGTAGGGGTGGGATGATAACCTTGACATCTGTGATTTCGGCTGCTAGGCGTTCTCTGAGACCTTTATTGGCTGCCACGCCACCAGCCACGACTAGAGTTTTAACAGGATATTTCTCCAAGGCTTTCTTGGTTTTAGCCATGAGAATGTCCATAACTGCCGCTTGGAAGGAAGCACACAAATCCTCTGTTGACAAGCTTTCTCCTTTTTGCTCGGCATTGTGATGAAGATTGATAAAGGCAGATTTCAAACCTGAGAATGAAAACTCCAGATTATCTTCCTTAATCATGGCACGAGGAAAGTCATAAATATCCTGTCCCTGATGAGCTAGCTCGTCAATCTCACGACCTGCAGGATAGGTCAAGCCCATGACACGGCCGACCTTATCATAGGCCTCACCAACCGCGTCATCTCGCGTTTCCCCAACAATCTTGTAATCACCAGCCTCGGAAACATAGACCAACTCTGTGTGCCCACCACTTACTAAAAGTGCTAACAAGGGGAACTCTAAAGGCTCCACGCTCTGAGCCGCCATGAGGTGGCCAGCCATGTGGTTAACGGGAACCAGTGGAAGTCCATGTGCCCAAGCAAAGGCCTTGGCGGCTGACAAACCAACTAACAGAGCTCCAACTAAGCCCGGTCCATAGGTAACTGCAACAGCTGTAACATCGTCTTCGGTAATCCCTGCTTCTGCTAGTGCCTCCTCGATACAGGCCGTAATGACCTCTACATGGTGGCGACTAGCTACTTCAGGCACTACGCCCCCAAAACGTTTGTGACTCTCAATTTGACTAGCAATGACATTGGACAAGAGCTCATCGTCGTTTTTCAAGACGGCGACACTGGTCTCATCACAGGATGTCTCAAATGCTAAAATATATCTATCCTTCATCTATTTCTCTCTTCATGATAATGGCGTCCTCGACTGGGTCATGGTAGTAGGCCTTTCGCTCAGCGATGACCGCCATCTGTTCTTTCTTGTAAAATGCTTGCGCTCGTTGATTTGACTTTCTGACTTCGAGGAAAATCTCCTTGTCTGCTGGTAATTGAGTAAACAAGGCTGACGCAATTCCATGCCCCTGATAGGTTTGTTTGACAGCGATTTGCAGGACTTCTGCTTCAAAGATATTTTCCTGTACAGCTAGGAATCCAATCACTTCTGCCCCATCATAAGCTAGAGCATACCAAGTCTGATCTTGAGCCAGGTCTGCTTGGATTTGTTCCAGCGTCCAAGGACTAACTGGATAAACAGCTGCCATGACAGCGTAGATGACTTGAGCCAAATCAGGCTGTCCTTGGATTCGTTTGATCTCTATCATAGTCGTTTAATGTAAGACTCGCCAGACTCAGTGTGGTTCTTGAGCCAGTTTTCCTCAGCCTCAACACGTTTGAGATAATTCGGCACAAAGTCGTGCAAGGAGTCTGCTTCCTTGTCCCAAGCCAAAAGAGCAAGATTAGCTGCATTAGGCAAGGTTTCTTTGTAATTAGTCCTTGGCAAGTGTGCTTGAATCTGCTCAACAAAAGGGACGACTTCTCCGACAAAGGTAACCTGACTAGCACCCTTGATTAGCTCAATCACTCTCTCAAAGGAAAGGTGCGCTTCTGGCATGACAGGTTTAGCATTTTCATAAAATCCTGCGTAAACATTATTACGACGTGCATCCATCAAAGGGACGAACAAACCTTCTTGCTGGTAGGGCACCAGAGCCAAGAGGCTAGACATACCAACTAACTCAATGTTCAGAGTATGAGCCAAGGTCTTGGCAGTTGCTACCGCAATTCGCAAACCTGTGTAGCTACCTGGCCCCTCTGCCACCACGATTCGATCCAAGTCCTTGGGTGTCCAATCCAAACTTGCCATCAAAAAATCGATGGCAGGCATGAGGGTAATACTGTGATTTTTCTTGATATTAATCGTCGTCTCGGCAAGAACCTGCTTGTCCTCTAAAATAGCTAGAGAAAGAGCCTTGCTGGACGTATCAAAAGCTAATACTTTCATAACACATTCCTATCTTTTGGTCTGCTTACTATTATACTACAAAAGCTGGCACATGGGAATTTTCTTTATCCCCAAACAAAAATGCCTATACTTAGCTAAAAAATAATTCGCAAATAAAATTCAAAAAAATGCTCACTTTTCCTTTTCTTTTCCGAATATAAAAGTGAACAAGAAAATTGAAAGGATCTCCGTAAAAGGTTTGATAAGTCATGCTAGATAAAAGACACATTTTTAGAAGGATAAATTTTCTCTTCTTCATCTCTTACAGCTTTCTCAGCATTCTCAATGATTTAAACATTACTACTATCCCTTTACCAATTGATTTATCTGTTTGTATTGTTTTATTTTTATGCTTCAACTCTATTTTTGAACAGAAGAATCATTAACACAAAACTAATAAGCTCTGAAAATTCCATTGTCATGTCATTTTAGAAAAATGCAAAACCGCCTCATCTTGATAGATGGGGTGGAATTTTC
>CAUTXU010000019.1:0-18094 GCA_963542415.1 uncultured Streptococcus sp. | reverse complement strand
CAGCCTATACAGGCAAATTAGAACTCTTGTACGATTTTTATTCAGCCATTGGCTTCTGTAATGAAAAACTAAAACTATACCTAGCCAGCGATTTGACAAAGGTGGAAAATCCGCGCCCGCAGGATGAAGATGAAACCTTAGAAGTCATTGAAGTGAGCTTAGAAGAAGCCAAGGAATTAATCCAATCAGGTCATATCTGTGATGCCAAGACAATTATGGCTGTTCAGTATTGGGAATTGCAGAAAAAATAGAGGAGGTCAGTATGGGTAAACCTTTATTAACGGATGAAATGATTGAAAGAGCTAATAGAGGCGAAAAAATTTCAGGTCCCCCTTTGCTAGATGATGAGGAGACTAAGATTTTACCAACCTCTTCTTCCCGTTTTGGTTATGCCAATCCTAAGGATCATGGTTTTAGCCAGGAAACCTTGAAGATTCAGGTCGAACCGTCTATTCATAAAAGCCGTCGCATTGAAAATACCAAGAGAAATGTCTTCAATTCTAAGTTGAATAAGATTTTATTTGCAGTCATCTTTCTCTTGATTTTGCTTGTCTTAGCAATGAAACTTTTGTAATAGAAAAGGAATTGAAATGAAAATAGGAATTATTGCGGCTATGCCAGAAGAACTGGCTTATTTGGTCCAGCATTTAGACAATGCCCAGGAGCAAGTTGTTTTGGGGAATACCTATCACACAGGAACCATTGCCTCGCATGAAGTCGTTCTTGTAGAAAGTGGAATTGGTAAGGTCATGTCTGCTATGAGTGTGGCGATTTTGTCTGATCATTTTCAAGTGGATGCTTTGATTAACACGGGATCTGCTGGGGCAGTAGCAGAAGGTATTGCTGTTGGGGATGTCGTGATTTCTGACAAATTAGCCTATCACGATGTGGATGTCACAGCTTTTGGTTATGCCTATGGGCAAATGGCGCAACAACCGCTTTATTTTGAATCAAATAAAACCTTTGTTACCAAAATCCAAGAGAGTTTATCTCAATTAGATCAAAATTGGCATCTTGGTTTGATTGCTACAGGAGATAGTTTTGTTGCAGGAAATGACAAGATAGAAGCGATTAAGTCTCATTTCCCAGAAGTTTTAGCCGTTGAGATGGAGGGGGCAGCTATTGCTCAAGCAGCGCATGCTCTTAATCTTCCAGTCTTAGTTATCCGTGCTATGAGTGACAATGCTAACCATGAAGCAAACATCTCTTTTGATGAGTTTATTGTCGAAGCTGGACGTCGCTCTGCTCAAGTCTTATTAGCCTTTTTGAAGGCCTTAGCTTAAGCGAAAATTTGACAGTTTTTCTAGCTTATGATAAGATTTAAGTAAAGAAAAGCTAGAAAACGTTTCAGAGGATATTATGAGTATTGAAATGACCGTCAGTGAGATTGCAGAGGTTTTAGGATTATCTCGTCAAGCAATCAATAACCGTGTCAAAGAATTACCAGAAGAAGACACAGATAAAAATGACAAAGGGGTAACGGTAGTTACCAGAAGTGGCTTGATTAAGCTAGAAGAAATCTATAAAAAAACGATTTTTGAAGATGAGCCTGTCAGTGAAGATGTCAAGCAACGTGAACTGATGGAGATTCTGGTTGATGAGAAGAATGCAGAAATTCTCCGTCTTTATGAACAATTAAAAGCCAAGGATCGTCAGTTATCAGAAAAAGACGAGCAGATGCGTATCAAAGACCGTCAGATTGCTGAGAAAGACAAACAACTCGATCAGCAGCAACAATTGACCCTTCAAGCCATGAAGGATCAAGAAAATCTTAAGCTAGAGCTGGACCAAGCAAAAGAAGAAGTCCAATCAACTAAGAAAGGCTTTTTTGCTCGTTTATTTGGAGGATAATCAAGGAGCTGTTTAGGTTAAATGCTAACCTGATGGCTTCTTTTATTTCTAATCTAAATAGTATAGTTGCTCAAGTAAAATAACAGTAGAGGAGAGGTAGAAAATGGAACGATTAGAAGATTACATTGCTTTCGATTTAGAATTTAATCAGCATGAAGGGCAAACACACTTGATTCAAGTATCGGCAGTGCGTTTTAGAGATGGTCAGGAAATCGATGCCTATGATTCCTATGTTCATACCAGTGTGCCTCTAAAAAGTTTTATCAATGGTTTGACTGGGATTACAGCTGAGACCTTAAAAGATGCTCCTCCAGTGGAGGAAGTCATAAAAGAATTCCAAGATTTTGTGGGTTCTTTGCCGATGGTTGGATACAATGCTGCTAAAAGTGATTTGCCTATTCTAGCAGAGCATGGTTTAGACTACAGTCAGCACTACAAGGTAGATTTGTATGATGAAGCTTTTGAACGTCGGAGTTCAGATTTACATGGTATTGCCAATCTCAAATTGCAAACCGTTGCCTCATTTCTTGGATTTCAAGGTCAGTCTCATAATAGTCTAGAGGATGCACGTATGACGGCGCGTGTTTATGAGTCCTTTCTAGAGTCGGATCAAGCTAGAGAATTGTTAGGGGCAGAAAGTAGTCTATCAAACAATCCTTTTGGTGGCCTAGACTTGTCTCAATTATTTGACTAGGAGTGCCTATGAAACCTGAAAAACCTAAAAATCTAGGTTTTAAGCAGATATACTTTAATCTAGATAAAATTCTCTTTCTCTTTTTCTTGACTTTCATGATGATTGAGTTTGTCTGGTTACCATCAAATTCTTGGATTGCTGGACTTTTGCTCCGTCAGACAGGCTATCTCTTTCTTTCCTACAACAATATTTTTGCTATTATAACGGGCTCACCCTTTGTTAGTCTTGCTTTATTTGTTCTGGTGATTGTTAATTTATTGGTCGCCTATTACCAGATAGGACTTCTCTTTATCGGAGCTCGCCACCTCCTCTATCATGAAAAGAGAACTTTGTTGGAGTACAGTCGTAAGGTCTTTCGCCAAAGTTTCTTGTTTATGAAGCAAGTCACGCTTGCAAAGATAGCCTTTATCTTCTTTTATGTCATGATGCTCTTTCCATTGATTCGAAAGATTTTAAAGATTTACTACCTCAATAAAATTGTCATTCCAGACTTTATCGTTGATTATGTGGAAGACAAGTATTGGCTAGTAGGTATAGTGGTTACTATTCTGGCTTTACTTCTATTTTACATTTCAGTGCGTTTCATGTTTGCCCTACCTCAGCTTTTATTTGAGAAGAAAACAGTCAAAGAAGCTGTCAGATACAGTCTAGAGAAGACAAGAAAGCACTCCTGGTTTTATACTTGGAACTTGCTTTGGATTGTCGTCAAAACCTACCTATTTTTCATTCTTTTATTGATTCCAATATTAGCAAGTCAGGCACTGATGGATGGTCTGACTCATAAGGAATCTCTTGTGCTGGGAATTATCAACTTTGTCTTGATTAAGAATTTCCACTATATAGCCTTGACTTACTTTCTCATTAAGTTTGTTTCCTTCTTAACAGGAGAAGAACTAGAAATCACACCAAGGAGAAAGAAAGACCACTGGATGAGATGGGGAGTGATGGGCTGTGCTTGTATCTTTTTCGCTCTTGAGGGTTATGTTTATTTAGAAGCTCCAGTCGCCAATAAACCTTTAATCATTTCTCACAGGGGAGTATCTAATAAGAATGGTGTGCAAAATACCGTCCAATCACTAGAAAAAACCGCTCAGTTATCTCCAGATTTCGTTGAGACAGATGTTCAGGAAACAAAAGATGGCCAGTTTGTCATGATGCATGATGCCAATATCAAGAATCTGACAGGAGTTAATGCCAATCCTCAGGATCTCACTTTGAAAGAATTAACCAAACTCGATATTTCAGAAAATGGTTATCATAGCAAGGTGTCCAGTTTTGATGACTATCTCAATAAAGCCAATGAATTGCATCAAAAACTTCTTATTGAGATTAAAACCAGTCGAAAAGATAGCCCAGATATGATGAAACGCTTTATGGAAAAATATGGAACGGTTCTTAAGCAGAATGGTCACCAAATGCAATCTTTAGACTACCATGTGATTGATCAGGTGCTAGCCTACGATTCTCAAATTCCAGTCTATTTCATCCTACCTTACAATAGTATCTTTCCAAGAACCAAGGCCACAGGTTATACTATGGAGTATTCAACCTTGGATGAAAATTTTGTCAACAAGCTTTGGAATACGGATCAGAAATTGTACGTTTGGACCATCAATAGTTCAGAGTCCTTTGATAAATCCGTTCATTTGGGAGCTGATGGCATGATAACGGATGACTTGGAAATGATTCAAGATCAAGTTACCATTGCCCAAGAAGACCCAGAGTATACTGAATTGCTTTTCAAACAGGCCATGGAATTCTTTAATTTTTAGTAAGCAAAAAGAGGAACAGTTGTTCCTCCCACGATAGGCAAGTATTCTCTTGAATGCTTGTTTTTCTTATGCTTAGAATGGCAATTTTCCAGCGAAAGCACCCAATTTTTTCTTGGTAGTTTCATCGATTTGTTCAAGAGCAGAGTTGATGGCTTGAACAGTCATATCAGAAAGAGTTTCGAGGTCTTCTGGGTCAACGACAGCTGGATTGAAGTCAATGCTGACAACTTTTTTGTCACCAGTTAAGGTCGCTTGGACAAGGTCTTGAGCAGATTTGCCAACAAATTGCATAGCAGCAAGTTCAGCTTGGCTTTGTTCCATTTGTTTTTGAAGTTTTTGTGCTTGACGCATCATGTTTTGCATGTTCATCATGGTGATTTATAGTTTCCTTTTATCTTATTTTCCTTTTTATTTTATCAATTTTGAAGTTAAAAGTCTAATCTTTTTCTGAGAGAATTCATTTAGTATCAACAGGGATGCAAAGGGAATAAAAATATAGGATAGATATTCTAAGAAAATAAGAATATTTATCCTATATAGTTACTAGATATTCGATGGCTACTTTAAGGATTTACCATCACTATTCTACCTTATAGAAAAATCCGTCAGTGTGGCCATTTATAAGTTGGTGTCCAAACCATAAGCGGTCTTGTGTGATATCAGATGAGTCGGTGTAGCTATTATCTGTAGAAGAGGTGACAGACATGGTTATAGGGATTCCTGCTGGTAAAAAGGCAATAGCTGCACCAGCACCTCCATCTTTAGAAACAGAATTTGCCTTAAGATAGTGGTCAATTTCTTTAGCATGTTCAATTGAAATTTTGGACTTATCACTTACTAAACCATTTTTGTCAAAGGTGAATTCAATACCTGTAGGATTCCTCCAAGTGCCTGCGACACTAGAAAAATCTCCGTTTTGAATTGCTGAAATATCCATCCCTTTACTTTCTGACGGAAGGGTTGTTTCTTCATTTATTAGACTTGTGACAGATTTCCAAGAGAAAGATCTTATGTCAAGGGAAGGTGGTTTTGTCCCCAGTCCCTCTTCTGTATCTGATTCGATAACTAAGTCTAATCGTGTTCCATCCTGATTTAACTTGTATAGTTTAAGTTGGATTTGATTAATAGATACTCGGCTAGATAATTGAAAATAACCATTTTCTAAAGGATTAAAATGTACTCGCTCTCCAATAAAGTCCAGATTGTTTTCTTCATTGGTCAGTCGAATAACTTCATCATTTTTAAGAGTTCGAATATCTAATAAATCGTAATAGTTAGAATCTATTTTTAGGGCAATCAAAAGTTCGTCCGTACCGTCTTGGTCTAAATCATACAAGCTATACTGTAATCCAGAATATTCTTTAGGATAAGTGTTTTTTAAGTTTGCTTTTGAATTGACCTCTGTAGGTGAAGCAGGAGAACCATCTAATACTTTGGCATATTCTTTAAGGACAGGATTATATAGGGTGTAATCAGGTTTCTTCTCTTCCGATGTAGAAGAAGTTGAACTAGTACTTGAAGCAATTGCTTCAGAACTTGCTGAGGAAGTATTTTCACTCTGATGTTGGCAAGCCGTTAAAATAGAGATAGCTAAAATACTAATACTGAATAGAAATAATTTTTTCATATGTTTAATCTTGCAATTTGCAATTGTTTTATACCCACTCACCGTTGTAATTGACACGATAGCCATCAGGGGTCGTTGTATTGATTGCGAGCGCTCCAGAGCTATAGGCATAGTACCATTTACCAGATACTTTCATCCAGCCTGTTTTCATAGCTCCTGAGTCTTGAAGATAGTACCAGCTACCGTTATCTTTGAGCCAACCAGTCTTCATTGCACCTGAGCCGTCGAGATAGTACCAGCTACCGTTATCTTTTAGCCAACCAGTCTTCATAGCGCCTGAGCCGTCGAGATAGTACCAGTTACCACTATCTTTTACCCAGCCAGTTTGCATCCAACCAGAGTTATCAAAACGATACCAAACACCATTGATTTTTTCCCAGTCATTAGTTGTATAGGAACCGTCGGCGTGTTTATACCACCAACGAGAACCAGATTGTACCCAACTACCTGAGAAATTAGAATTTGAATCAGATTGAGTAGTCGTGTTAGTATTTGAATTTGTCGAAGGATTTCCGAAAGTCACCTCTTTTCTAGCTTTAAAGACACGTTTTCTGTTGTCAACTGAGTGATCGTGTGGAGAACCTGCCTCTCCTGACATCTCCAAGATGTATGTTCCGGCAGGAAACTGTCTGATATCGAAAACATCCCCTTTAAATTTATTGCTATAGATTAAAGGTAAAAGAAATTGGTCGTTGACGTCATTAGTTAGACCACTAAAGATGACATCATTATTATGTTGGTACACAATCTTTCCGCTAGCCTTCTCAATTAGAGTAACATTTCCTCTAGCTGCATTATCTCCTCCATGTTGTAGTGGCTCTGAGAGTACACCTTCAAAATTAACTCCAAAATGATGAATTTCAACCTTTGTAATTGTTGCTTCTATTTGTTTTTCAGTACTCGTATTCGAGATAGCATTTGCTTGATTAGTTGATAAAACTTCTAGTTTAGTTACATAAGTGTAAAAAGGTCCCCCTTTCCCCAGATTTTCTCTGACATCAGCAGTTAATTTATAGCGAGTACCATTTAGTTCAAACTTCATGGTATAGATACCATAGTCTGTTGCTTTAAAGGCAATCGTTTTACCGTTGAATGTGGCGATACCATTGGATTCAAAACTTGCAAATTGCTTAGAAAATTCTTGTCTATAAGCTTTGTCTACATAATCAACCGTTATAAATTCACTATTACCTTTAGAAAATGCTCCGAGTTGTGCTTTTCTTTTTTCTACAAGCGTCACATCTGTTGCGACTAAATCTGTATCACGATAACCAATAGCAGGGACTTCAACATAAGCATTGGCTGCTGGAGACCATACTTTGACCATTGGAACACTTGCGGCATTGACACTTGAAATCGTAGCTCCTGTTGCTACAAGTGATAAAACTGCTGTAGTAGTTAAAACGATTTTTTTCATAATTTTTGTTTCCTTTTCTTTTTATCTATTTTTTATAATATTATCCTAGACCCACTCACCGTTGTAATTGACACGATAGCCATCTGGTGTAGTCGTATTGATTGCAAGTTCACCAGAGCTATAGGCATAGTACCATTTACCAGATACCTTCATCCAGCCTGTTTTCATAGCACCTGAATCTTGAAGGTAGTACCAGCTACCGTTATCTTTGAGCCAATCAGTCTTCATAGCACCTGAACCGTCGAGATAGTACCAACTGCCGTCTTTTACCCAGCCCGTTTGCATCCAACCAGAACCATCGAAGTGATACCAAGTTCTATTTATTTTTTCCCATCCGTTACTCGTGTATGAGCCGTCATTATGTTTAAACCACCAACGAGAGCCAGAGCGAATCCAGCGACCGTATTTAATATCTTGTGCAGATGAAGTGTTAGAACTTGCATTATCTGAAACAGTTACAGTTGTAGAATACGTTTTACTGTCTGATGTAACTGTAATAGTCGTAGTTCCTGATTTGTGAGCAGTAATGTTTCCGTCTCGGTCAATTGTTGCGACGGAAGTGTCACTACTTGACCAGTCACGATTTGTTGGAATGATGACTTCGTATGCCTTAAATTCGATTTTAAAATATCCTATCAAATTTATTTGAGTTGATGTCGTCGGTTTCAAAACTAAATTATTTTGCAAAGAAATGCCCTTGATATCAGATGGATTTGCTTCTGTATATAAAATAGAGTCACCGTACTCGCCGACTAAGTTGTCAGAGTCCCCAGAATTTTCAGCGAAGAGTTGAGATATTTCGTAATACTGAACGTGACGCTCACTATCTTTTGGTCTCATGAATGCAGACATGGCGACTGTTGTCCATCGAGGGTCAATCATATGTTCATAGTGTCCTGTAATTGCTCCACTTTTCCCTAAATCTTGTTTTTCGTCATAAAATTGTTCAATAGCTTTCATTAAGCCTTGACGATTCCAAGCTAGATTTCCCGCCAAATGTGCAAAATTATCAGAATATTCTCCACCATACAGTTGTTCTCCTGTTAGACGATGATGAGGTATATCAGCTAAAGAGGCTTCTGCTGCTCTACGAAGTGAGGCTTTTTCAAGACTAGTTGACCATTTGACAGGGACGTAGCGGTCTACTAGACCTTCGTTATAAGCTTCTTTACGAATTGCATTGACTCGATCTACAATCGCTTGTTTATCTGGGGTTGCAAACGTTCCTTTGATACCTACAACTCGTAGACCGTCCACAGTAAACGGTCCAGAATTTGGATTGATGTCTGAACCATGTGAGTCGCGTCCTAATACAATACGCTCGTTAGCCAAAACTTGATTAGATGCGAGCATTCCGACACTAAGAAGTGATAGAGCTGAGATAGTTGCAAGTGTGAATTTTTTAGTTTGTTTGGTCATTCATGTAATATCCTCTATTTTTATTTTTTGTAAAGTAATCAGTTTGTCCTAAAACCTAGACTTTTTTGGACAAACTTGATAAAATGGAAGTGTAATAATAATCGGTCAAAATGCTTGATTTTAGAATCTTTTTTCTAACGAAAACGCTTCTAAAATATACTGTATTTTCTGTCCAAAAAATCCTAGGTTTTTTGACAAGAACTATGAATTTTTTATCCAATTATGAAAGGTGCTTTTTGATACTCCTAAGATGTCTGCACCTTCTCGTAAGGTTATTTCTTTTTTCGTATATTGAGCTATCACATCAGGGAGATTATTCGGGACAATCAATTTTGGTCTACCGAATTTCTTCCCTTTTTTCTGTGCTTCCCGTATTCCTTCCATTTGTCTTTGTTTGATTTGTTCTCTTTCAAACTGTGCCACATAAGATAGAACTTGCAAAACGATGTCAGATATTAGTTTTCCTGTGATATTGTCATCGCTATTCTTTGTATTTAATAAGGGGAAATCTAAAACAGTTATATTTACTTTCTTTTTCTTAGTAATTGCTTGCCATTGTTCTAAAATTTCATCATAGTTTCTTCCCAATCTATCAATTGATTTAATGACCAATTCATCATTCTCTTTCAAGGTAGCTAATAATTTTTGATATTCCATTCTGTCAAAATCTTTTCCTGAAACGTAATCAATAAAAATATTTTCTTTTGATAATTTGTTTTCTACTAAGGCTGAAAATTGCCTATCAATATTTTGTTCTTTTGTAGATACTCGAACATAACCGTAACGCATAAGGCTACCACCTATCTTTTTATCTCTATTTTAGACGAAAAGAAAACTACCACCCATAATGAGTGGTAGTTTGGTGTACTCTTTGCTACTGTATTTTTTTGCCAAGATTTTGTCTTGGATGCGTGAATAGTAGTGTTGGATAAAAAATCTTAAGGGCTTAAAATCCTTTTTAACCAACCTTTTTGATGTTTACAAAAATTAAAAACAGTATGTTCAATTTTTGCATGTTCATCATGGTGATTTATAGTTTCCTTTTATCTTATTTTCTTTTTTATTTTATCAATTTTGAAGTTAAAAGTCTATTGTTAGTATAAATCCCCTAACATTAAATTACCGAAGAGATTTTCTAAGAGTATGAGTCTAGAACATAAAAATAGCAGTTGATTTGAAGAAACAAAAAAGAACAGCCGAAGCTGTCTTTTTATCATTATTTGAGACCGTATTTTTTGTTGAAACGATCCACGCGTCCATCTGCTTGAGTGAACTTTTGACGTCCAGTGTAGAATGGGTGTGAGTCTGATGAAATTTCCACACGGATCAATGGGTAAGTTTCGCCTTCGAACTCAACAGTTTCGTTAGAGCGTTTTGTTGAACCGCTAAGGAATTGGTAACCAGTAGTTGTGTCCATGAAGACAACTGGGCGATATTCTGGATGGATATCTTTTTTCATTTTGCAATATTTCCTTTCTGCCATGGTCTCTTTGCGAGCCATAGATTGTTACCATACTAGTCTATCAGATTCTGAAAAGTTTGGCAAGTATTTTATCAGTTTTTAAGCAAGTTTTTTAACTTTTGGTAGATGATTTCGTTTTCCTCTAGGCTATAGGAATTAGCACCGCTTGCTAGAGGGTGGCCTCCACCATCATGTTCCTTGGCAATTTCATTGATAGGATGGATTTTACTGCGTAAGCGAACACGGTAGTGGCCATCAGCCTGCTCCACAAAAATTCCCCAGAGACTCACACTGTCAATGCGTCCAGGTGCACCGACAATGGCTGCAGTTTCAGCATCGGTAACATTGAATTGTTTCAAGACTTCTTGACTCAGAATAACACGAGCTGCACCATTTTCATCCACTTCCAGATGGTCGTAGATGTAGCCTTGAAGTTTAGCAATTTTGTAACTCATAGTGTCCATTTTACGAGTGAGAGACGCAAAGTCAAAGTTATGTTCTCTCAGAGAGGCAGCCAGACGGAGGGTCCGTGCAGTTGTAGAAGGGTAGAGGAAGCGACCTGTATCACCAACAATTCCTGCAAAGAGCAACTCAGCAGCGCGATCTGACAAGGCCAGTTGGGTTGTTTGGGCAAATAGGGTAATCATCTCACTAGCGCTACTTGAACTAGTATCCACCCAAGATAGGTCACCGTATACATCATCATTTGGATGGTGGTCAATCTTAATGAGAAAATCACCTTGACTATAGCGCTTATCATCGATACGAGCAGTATTAGCCGTATCACAGACGATGACAAGTGCGCCTTGGTAGGCACTATCTTCAACAAGATCCATCTCAGCCATCCAAGTAAGAGTTGGTTCATCATAACCTACGGCTTTGATAGTTTTTTCTGGGAAATGATGTTTGAGAAGAGCTTTCAAGCCCACTTGACTTCCCAAGGCATCAGGGTCTGGTTTCATATGACGATGAATGATAATCGTGTCGTATTCTTTGATTTTTTCTAAAATTTGATGGCAAATTTCCATAAATAACCTCAATTCTTTCTCATTTCATTGTAGCACAAGAATTTTTATTTTTAAAATGAAAAAGATGTGATATAATGGAGAAAGATAAATTGAGGAGGACGATATGGCATTAGCAAAAATTGTATTTGCCAGTATGACCGGTAATACCGAAGAAATTGCAGATATTGTAGCAGACAAATTACGTGACTTGGGCTTGGATGTCGATGTTGATGAATGTACAACTGTTGACGCTTCAGACTTCTTGGAAGCAGACATCGCTATCGTTGCGACTTATACTTATGGCGACGGAGAATTGCCAGATGAGATGATGGACTTCTACGAAGACCTAGCAGATCTCAACTTGAATGGCAAAATCTACGGAGTGGTTGGCTCAGGAGATACCTTCTACGATGAATTTTGTAAGGCTGTTGATGACTTTGACCGTGTCTTTGTGTCAACAGGAGCAGAAAAAGGTTCAGAGTGTGTTAAAGTTGATCTTTCTGCCGAGGAAGAAGATATTGAACGCTTGGAACAATTCGCAGAAGAATTGGCTGCTAAAGTAGGATAAGCATAAACGTGCGCTGATGCAATCAATCAGTGCATTTTTCTTATCGTGACTTGGGATTTTACTAGCCTATTTGGTGGCTTTTTGATACAATAATTCAAATAAAGGAGGAGACTGTATGGATTTAGATATTATTCGCCAAGAAATTGATCAAATCGACGACCAAATTGTTAAACTTCTAGAAGAACGAATGCACTTAGTTGAAGGGGTTGTGGCTTATAAGAAAGCTTCAGGGAAACCGATTTTAGATACCAAGAGAGAAGCAGTTATTTTTGAAAAGGTCAGAAATCGTGTAGAAGACAAGCGCTATCAGGAGACTATTGTCGCAACATTTTCGGACATACTCAAACGTTCGCGTGATTATCAGGATCAAAATATCAAATGAAAAAAGAACAATTTTATCCGCTAGGGATTTTTCTAGCTGCTATGTTGGGCGGACTTGTCCGCTACCTAGTTTCCACTTGGTTACCAGCCAGTCCTGACTTTCCTTGGGGTACTCTCTTTGTCAACTATCTGGGTATTTTCTGCTTGGTTTATCTTGTCAAGGGTTATCTGGTCTATAAGGGGACAAGTAAAGGTGTTATTTTAGCACTGGGTACAGGTTTTTGTGGAGGTTTGACAACCTTTTCCAGTCTAATGCTTGATGCTGTAAAATTACTGGATACAGGGCGTTATCTTAGTTTAGCCCTGTATTTGCTTTTGAGCATTGGTGGAGGTCTACTCTTGGCTTACTATTTGGGGAGGAAAAAATGGTAATCATTTATCTTGCAATTGCTTGTGGCTTCGGAGCACTCGTACGGTATTTCTTTTCTCACTATAATCAAGCTTCTAAATTGCCACTTGGAACACTTATAGCAAATCTTTTAGGGTGTTTTTTAATTGGATTATTCTACAATCATGTGGAGTCCAAGGAATTTTATACTATTCTAGCGACAGGATTTTGTGGCGGTTTGACAACTTTTTCTACCTTGAATGATGAACTGCAAAGACTGCTAAGTGATAAGAAGGTATTTTATTCTTATTTAGCTTTGACCTACCTAGGTGGTTTGATTGCGATTTTTTTAGGAATTCTGCTATAAATTTCTTTACTTTTTTGTGGAAATTTGGTAAACTGTATCTTGTGTGTAATGGACGCACAAAAATACAGTTTATCCGCTGAGGAAGGTTCCTCAAGATTGACAAAGATAGGAGAATAAAATGAATCCATTAATCCAAAGCTTGACTGAAGGTCAACTTCGTACAGATATCCCATCATTCCGTCCTGGTGACACTGTTCGTGTACACGCGAAAGTTGTCGAAGGTAACCGTGAACGTATCCAGATTTTTGAAGGTGTTGTTATCGCACGTAAAGGTGCTGGCATCTCAGAAAACTACACAGTTCGTAAAATCTCTAACGGTGTAGGTGTTGAGCGTATCTTCCCAATCCACACTCCACGTGTTGAAAAGATCGAAGTTGTTCGTTACGGTAAAGTACGTCGTGCGAAATTGTACTACTTGCGTGCTCTTCAAGGTAAAGCAGCTCGTATCAAAGAAATCCGTCGTTAATTCGACTAAAAAACTCTGCTCATTCAGCAGAGTTTTTATCTAGCTCCCTTAGTTCAATGGATATAACAACTCCCTCCTAAGGAGTAGTTGCTGGTTCGATTCCGGCAGGGGGCATTTTTAGAAATGTAAAGAAAGACAAAGAAAATTCAAAGTGTTTATTTGAAGGCAATCATCACAATTTAGTTTTTTAAAATAGCTTAGTATTGTTGGAATCTTTGATCAAAGTGTGATCAAAATTTGACCAAAAGTCAATGAATATAGAATAAAGTAGATCAGCAAGCTGGTCTATTTTGTTTTGTAGTTATTGCTAAATATTTGTTTTAGCTTGACAAATATACGCATAATGTGTATAATGAAAAATGGATATGCGTAAGGAGGTAACGACTATATATGCCACTTACAGGTAAAGAAATGGTGAAACTAGCTCTTGAGAATGGATGGGTTGAAGTTCGTCAAAGGGGTAGTCATCATCATTTTAAGAAAGAGGGGTTTTCATATCTTGTCACGATTCCAGTTCATGGAAATGAAGATTTGGGAAAGGGATTAGAAAGAAAAATTCTCAAAGATTTAGGATTGTAAGTTTTACTTTCCTAAGTCTTTTATATCAGAGGTAGTAGAATGTTGGAGGTAGTAGAATGTTAAAAACGTATCCAGCTATATTTCATAAAGAAGGAACAGGATATTGGGTAGAATTTCCAGAATTTGGTGGTGGTACAGAAGGAAAAAATATCGAAGAAGCGATGAAAAATGCTCGAGAAATGCTTGAAAATGTTTTAGCTTCTTATATCGATGAAGGGATGGCGTTGCCTACTCCAAGTGATATTTTAAAGATTGAAGTTTCAGATGGTTTTGTATCAATGATTCAAGTTGATCCTGCGCCTTTTGTGAGAAGTAACAAGGCGATTAGAAAGAATGTGACCGTTCCTGAATGGCTAGTTCGTCTTGCTGATCGAGAAAAGATTAACTATTCAGAAGTTTTGGCACAAGCATTAGAGAAGAAGTTACAAGTTTAAATTTAAAGCCTTTATTTAATAGGGATATGCTTGTAATGTATTGACAATATAAAAAAGGATAGAAGCTATGGTTTATACAATAGATCAGATAAAGGAAAAAATTGTTCCTGTTGCTAAACAATATGATTTATCTATTTGGCTCTTATGCTAGGGGCGAAGCTGATGGGAAAAGTGATGTTGATATTGCTTTGGAGTTAGAGGATGATTCGATATATTTTGATGTGTATGGTAGGCTTTTAACTATTTTTGATGGTAATATAGATATTCTATTGGTTAGTGATCTACTTTCTCCAAAAACAAATATTGGGAAGTTAGTCAAGAAAAATTTTTTGAATGATAGAGAGGTTATTTATGAGAAGTCAATCTCTTGAAACTGATATAGCCTATTTGTAGGATATGGTTTTATATCTTGATAAGGCTGTTGCTGTTTTGGAAAAAGCAAGAAGATATAATTTACCTTTAGATGATGATATGGTAGTTGATTCTATCGCAATGAATTTGGGACAAATAGGAGAACAGTTATCCTTAGGAAAATTATCAGAGGAAGTAAAACAGAAGTATTCAGATAGGATAAATTGGATTCAGATAAAAGGTTTTAGAAATTTTATTTATCATAATTATTCCAACTTAAATTTTAAAATTGTAGAGGGTATATTGAAGGAATCTGTTCCCAAAACGAAAGAATCTTTATACTCGATTATAAGAGAATTAGAAGGTGAATTATAAAGTAGAAAATATTATGTTTCAGAAAGACAAACTATAAAGACGTATGGAAGATTTGCTAGAAATCGACAAATTATGTTCCTCAAAAAACGAATACTTCCATAAGAGAAATTCTTATTGATAAAGATTTAATATCTGTATTGGATGCATTGAAAGAGGAACAAGATAAGGTTCTTTATAATCGTGACGAATTAAAGAAATATGATTTGGTCTTTTGTGATAGAAGGTATAAACTTTCTACAAATTATGGATTGAATAAATGCTTGAAAGTATTTTTATCCGAACTTGGGATAGGTAGTCAAACCATGATAGCAACAGCAGGAAGGCATATTTACGGTTCATATTTATTATCAAAAGGTTTGATATATGGGCTGTTTCAAGATTACTAAGGCATAAAGATATACAACAAATTATTCAAACTTACGGACATACTCTAAAAGAGGGTTATTGATAAAAAGTATGATTTAGTAAGAGAATGAATGTTAGTAAAAGGATAAAATAATTTTGACCAATTAAATAGGAAAAATAAGGACTTCCTTTATTAGAATGTCCTTATTTTTATTATGGAATTGGACAAATGAGGTAAAGGTTCAGATTTATGAATTCAGAAAGCAAGTACAAAGCTTTAAACAGCTTTCGAAAAGATTTGGTGTGGATTTTTTGGGCTAAGGTTTGTGACAAGATGAATTGATTGTTATGAACTAGAGAGCGTAAAAAATGGGGAAAATCGTTATTATTCTCCTGAATTTGATATGTTGTACAAGACTATTTCTGGTCTGTTAAATCTATCAATAGCAAAATCTAAACGTGATAGTCTAACATCTAGTACATTTAACGTTAATATTTTTATCAATCGCTTGAGTAAGAAAATTTCAAAAGAAGAAGGGATAGGTTTTCAAAAATAACCTACATAGGCATTATTTATCTATAATTTGTATCTTTTGGCTTATTAATTTGTATTTAAAATTTAATCATGTTACAATTAAAATTGAAATCGAACAGAAAAGGAAAATGCAAACGTGGGCACACTATTAGCAACAAGATTAAAAAATAGACGAAAAGAATTAAAAATGTCTCAGCGAGAATTGGCTGAGGGGATCTGTAAACAGGGACAGATTAGTCGATTAGAGAATGGAGAATTTACTCCAGGAGCTGACTTTTTATATGCTCTGTCTAAGAAGTTAAAAGTTAGTATAGATTATTTTTTTAATGAGCAGATTGTAGAAGAGATTGATGAGCTATCAGAGTTTAAAAAGTTAGCCCAGACATTTATCACAAATCGAAATTATGAGTCTTTGAAATATATATATGAATTAGAGAGTGTAAAGGTACATCGCTTGTCTCTAGTAGATAAGTTTTATATGGAGTGGATAAAATCTCTTATAGATTTTTATTTCTATGGGCAAAAAGAGGAGGCTGTGGCAAGATTGGAGAAGGTACTGTTTCAGTTAAGTGTAACTGACTTGACCTACCTTCAAGTTTCAAATACTCTATTCAATTTTTATTATAATATTGAAGATTTAGAGAGTTTTAATGAAATTAGAGAAAAGTTAGAGTATCAAGTAAATCAACTCAAGTTAAACACAATCGAAGAATTAACCCTTTCTATTAAATTTAATTATAATGTTTGTCGCTATCTATGGTTGCAGAATAATACTGAAGAGGCTATTACTAAAATCACAGATACGATAAAGCAGTGTAAGACGTATAGAACAACATATCTTTTGGCTGATTTGTATGTATTGATGGGAAATGTCAGTAAGAATTTTTCTTCTAAAGTTGCAGTAAAAGAGTACTTTGAAACGGCTTATTTCCTATATAAGCTTGAGGGAAATATGTCAATGGCTCTTAAAATCGAGCATTACATTGCAGATATAACAGAATAGTAAAGACGATGTTCAATTAAGCATCGTTTTTTCAATCCAAAATAATACAAATATGTATTTAATAAAAATAAATAAAAAAATATTATCAAAATTCTTGACAGTATTATATTGAAGTGCTAAAATGAGTGCAAGAAAATATTAGGCTTTTTGTCCATAAAACATCACCAGAAACTTACTATAGACTGAGTGAATGTGAAGAGACTTCAGCCTTTGAAGAATTGAGAGGTAAAATTAATGAATGAATTAGAAGTGAGATTTGAACTCAACGATGAGAAAGATTATAATAATGCTATTTCATATTTAGAAAAATCTTATAAATTCAAGAGTGAAAATAAGCAAGTTGATGAATATTTTAAAACCAAAGGAAGAGAATTTGAAAATGATGAGGTAGGTAGCTTTATCTACAGAATTCGCCAAGAAGATGATAATAGAGCAAGTATTTTCACAAGAAAAGATACGATAAAACAAGGAATGTGGAGTGAAAGTGAAATAGAGTTAGAATCTGAAAAATTAGAATTTGTAAGGAATATCTTGCAAGATGGATTTTCAAATATTTTCACAATAAGTAAACATAGAAAGACTTATCATGATGCATTAGAAAATAAAACGATTAATCTAGATAAGATTGATGGTCTTGGATTTTATCTTGAGATAGAGATTTTAGGAGATTTTTCAAAAGAAGATTATCATAATTTTTATGAGAAAATGTGCGGAGAGTTCTCGTTTTTAAATTCAAAAATAGAAACAAAGGGCTATGTCCAATTAATGAGAGAAAAAAATGGACGTAATTGAAATTATCAAATAGTCTTGTTGGGATTGTTTACTCAATTGCTGGATTTGGAAGTTTAATAGCAGTAACCTTTCTTTCTACTTTTTTGAATAAGAAGGATCCCTTTAGGGATAGTGGTAAGTAATACTAAAGCCTCTTTGAGAGGCAAGTGACGAGTCAAGAGCAATAAGGCTTGAATAACGGGAAAGCCAGCGTCTTTAGGCGCTGGCTGGTAGTTTGGGCTTATAGCCCTGGGACAAACCACCCGTTTGACGGGTGGTCATGATTGGATTATTATGAAATAGATGGTACTTGTTATCTTGATTTTAGAGTATCTGGTGAGG
>CAUTXU010000018.1:0-18461 GCA_963542415.1 uncultured Streptococcus sp. | reverse complement strand
TACTCCCTTGAGTAGTACTATTATACCAAATTTTGAAAAGTTTTCAAAGAGTAAAGATTCTATAAAATTCTATCCTTATCAAAAGTACGTTCACTGATAATATATCTCGGACGACGTTTCGTTTCTAGGTAAATCTTTCCAATATACTCACCAATTACTCCTAAACTAATCAATTGTACTCCACCAAGTAAACTAACTATTGCATAGGTGCTTGCCCAACCAGCCACAACCGTACCAGCAAACTTACTCAATATAACCCAAATAATTAATAGAAAACTAAAGAGTGACGTCAAAACACCAAGGCTTGTAATCAACCGAATCGGTTTGATTGATAAACTGGTAATACCATCCATAGCCAAACCAAGCATTTTAGATAGTGGATAATGGCTCTCACCAGCAATTCGTTCATGGCGTTTATATGAAACGTAAGAATATTTAAAACCAACTAAAGGCATTAAACCACGAAGAAATAGATTCACTTCAGTGAATTTTTCTAATTCCTTCAAGAATCTTTTAGAAACCAATCGATAGTCGGCATGATTAAAAACAACTTCTGCTCCAAATAGGCGTAGCACTTTATAAAAACCTTCAGCTGTAATTCGTTTAAAAGCAGAGTCCGTATCACGGTTATCACGTACACCGTATACAATTTCAGAACCACTTTTATACTCAGAAATCATCTTATCCATGCAGTTAATATCATCTTGTCCATCGGCATCAATGGTAATGACAATATCAGCAAACTGAATAGCTTCATACATCCCTGCAAGGACACTACTTTGATGCCCCCTATTACGACTTTGTGATACACCAACCACAGAAGGAATGGAATTAGCATAACTTTTTATCAATTCCCAAGTTCGATCCTTACTACCATCATTGATATACATGATTTTACTAAGAGGATGGATTTCTTCTTTCTTCACTAATTGTTCAATTTTTTCAACGAACATTGGATTAGTATGTGGTAGGACTTGCTCTTCGTTGTAACATGGAATAACTATGTATAAAATCGGCTTTTCCCTACTCATACTATTCTCCTCCTTTTCTATAAATCATAGCCGTATCAATCTGTTTTTCTAAGTAATAATTTACTTTAATATAATCCTTAATAAAAGAGTCAGTCCTCTTACCATAATCCCATTCAGTATCAAATACAATATAGATAGGAGGATTTTCTTGTATAGATTTTTTAAACTCATCAATAATAACTCGATCATCTGTCACAGCTGGGATGAAGAAAAATTTTGTACTAGCTAGCCGTTCACTATACAAATAAATTGTTCCATTTTGACGGTGGGTATAAATTCGGTCATCCATCGATGTATTTTTCTCTATATAGCTAGCAACGCGTTGCTGTTTTTCAGAATTATTGAGATATCTAGTATTCATATTCTTCATGATGTATTTCACATCATTCTGGTATACAATACTTAATCCTAAGAACAAGATAAGAAATACTTGAAAAGACATTTTCTTTGATATGCTATGAAATACATAGGAAATATATGGAATCAAAATCGGAAGCATCACTAAAATGTAATGGCCATAGCTTCTTTTCGAGATAAGAGCCAGAAGTAGACAAACAACAAAAACAAAATGATAGAAGATTGATTTTATTCCAAATTTCTTCCATAGTGGTATCAAGGAAAATAACATCAATAAATTAAGACTTAAGAAATTTGTTTGAGAAATGTACCATCTGATAATCTCATACATCGAAACGTTATTAGACTCTGTAGTATAAATAAAATTAATTCCAATCGACTGGTATACCATTTCAAAAAAGATGCCCTTTGATAACAGATATAGGCACAAAGGGATAGTTGGTATTAATATTCCAAGGAAAAATAATCCAATCAAAGAAAACAATTCCCTATATGCTTTCTTAAGTATGAAATCAATCAATACATAAATACAAAATACAAGCCAAATCCCTATCATATTTGCTTTCGTAAAAAATACAATAGAGAAAAAGGCACCTGATGCTATGATGTCATTTTTACTGAAATCATTTTGTATAAACAGTTTTAAAAAAATGTATAATGAATAAGACAAAAAAGGTAAAATAAAACCTTCTAAACTCCAACCGCCATCAAAAAAATACTCATAAATTATAAAGATAATTGCTAAAGTTAAAATTGTTTGCTTATTTCCAGTAAATAACCTTGAAATCTTATAGCTAGCTATAAAGAATAGAAATGTGCAAAATAGGTATAAAAATTTAATTCCTAACGCACCAGCAATAAGATAACCTAGGTAGTTCAGTAAAAAAACAACTGGCCCCTTATGATCAAATAGGTCTGCATACATCAATTCTCCTCGATTCATTGCATACCCAAAATATTCAAAAATACTAGCATCTGAAAACGGTATTCCTTGTTTGGCATTTGTTACCATCGAGAACCAGACTAAAACAGTAAAGAGTAAAGAAATACTCGTCACTAAAATACTCATTTTTTTCAATTATATTCACCTCAACTTTTTACTTTTTCAGTCTATCATATTTCCTAAAAAAAAAAGCATTTTCTGTTTTGTATTTTCTTACTTTTATCCATCCTATTTGAATTTTCCCTTGAAAACCAGTATAATGGTAGAATGCTATGTGACTAGAAAGGAAGTTGAATGAAGCAATCTATTTCAAATCTCAAGTTGGCTGAGCGTGGGGCCATTATAAGTATTTCGACCTACTTGCTCTTGTCTGCAGCCAAATTGGCTACTGGCCATCTTCTTCATTCATCCAGTTTGGTGGCAGATGGTTTTAACAACGTGTCCGACATCATTGGAAATGTGGCCCTCTTGATTGGAATCAGGATGGCACGCCAGCCTGCTGACCGAGACCACCGTTTTGGCCATTGGAAGATTGAAGATTTGGCAAGCTTAATCACTTCCATCATCATGTTTTATGTCGGTTTCGATGTACTTCAGGATACCATTCAAAAAATTCTCAGTCATGAAGAAACGGTCATTGACCCTCTTGGTGCAACTCTAGGAATCATTTCTGCAGCGATTATGTTTCTAGTTTATCTCTACAATACTCGCCTCAGTGAGAAATCCAACTCCAAGGCACTGAGGGCTGCCGCCAAGGACAATCTTTCTGATGCTCTTACATCACTTGGAACATCACTCGCTATTCTAGCAAGTAGTTTCAACTATCCTATTATCGATAAATTGGTTGCTATCATCATCACCTTCTTTATCTTGAAAACTGCCTATGATATCTTTATCGAGTCTTCCTTTAGTCTATCAGATGGCTTTGACGACCGTCTGCTTGAGGACTATCAAAAGGCCATCATGGAAATTCCCAAAATTAGCAAGGTTAAGTCCCAAAGAGGTCGCACCTACGGTAGCAACATTTACCTTGATATTACGCTAGAAATGAATCCTGACTTATCTGTTTACGAAAGTCATGAAATCGCGGATCAAGTCGAGTCTATGCTGGAAGAGCGTTTTGGGGTCTTTGATACAGATGTCCATATCGAACCAGCACCTATCCCTGAGGATGAGATTTTAGACAATGTCTACAAAAAATTGCTTATGCGCGAGCAATTGATTGATCAGGGAAATCAACTGGAAGAACTCTTAGCTGATGATTTTGTCTATATTCGTCAAGACGGAAATCAGATGGATAAAGAGGCCTATAAAGCCGAAAAAGACTTGAATTCTGCTATCAAGGATATTCAAATCACTTCCATCAGTCAAAAGACCAAACTCATCTGCTATGAGTTAGATGGTATCGTCCATACCAGTATCTGGCGTCGCCACGAAACTTGGCAAAATATCTTTCATCAAGAAACCAAAAAAGAATAGAGAAATCCTGTCATGAGACGGGATTTTTCTATTCTTCTAGCTATCAAAGTCACTTAGATATTCATAGCGTTCGTATTTTTCAAGGAGTGCTTCGTTTTTCTCATCCAGTTCTTTTTGGAGAGTAGCCAGCTTACCAAAGTCGGAGCCATTAGCCTGCATTTCCTCTTCAATAGCTGCGATACGATTTTCCAAGGCTTCAATATCGCCTTCAATGCTTGCCCACTCCTGCTTTTCTTGGTAGGTCATGCGTTTCTTGTCTTCTCGAACCTTGACGACTTTTTCCTTTTCGGCCTTTTGCACTTGATTGACCATCTCTGTTTCAAAGACTTTTTCATCAAGATAATCGGTATAATGACCAAAGAAAGGACGAATCTTGCCATCCTCAAAGGCGAGAATCTTGGTCGCTACCTTATCCAAGAAATAGCGGTCATGGCTAACTGTCAAGACAGGACCTGCAAAGCCTTGCAAGAAATTCTCCAAAACTGTCAAGGTTGCAATATCCAAATCATTGGTTGGCTCGTCTAAAAGAAGAACATTTGGTTTTTCCAAGAGCAATTTGAGGAGATAAAGACGTTTTTTCTCTCCCCCAGACAATTTCTCAATCAAGGTTCCATGCGTCGAACGTGGGAAAAGGAACTGCTCCAGCAACTCTGCAATCGAAGTCGTAGAACCACCGCTGGTCTTGACTTCTTCTGCCACTTCCTGCAAGTAATTGATAACACGCTTGCTTTCATCCAAACCCTCAATTTGTTGAGAGAAATAGGCGATACGAACAGTTTCCCCAATCACAACTTGACCTGCTGTCGGCTCAAGACTTCCTGCAATCAAGTTGAGGAGAGTTGATTTCCCAACACCGTTGTCCCCAACAATTCCAATACGATCTTTAGCCTGTACCAAGAGATTAAAATCTTGCAAAATAGGCTTGTTTTCATAGGCAAAGGAAACATCCTGAAACTCGATGACTTTCTTCCCAATCCGACTGGTTTCAAAGTTCATGGTCAAGTCTGTCTCAGAAATACTGCCTGAAACTTCTTTCTTCAAGTCGTGGAAACGATTGATACGAGCTTGTTGCTTGGTTGCACGCGCCTGCGGTTGCCTGCGCATCCATACCAATTCTTGCTTATAAAGTTGTTCTTTTTTGTGGAGAAGAGCTGCATCGCGCTCGTCCTGTTCCGCCTTAAGGCGAACATAGTCCTGATAATTTCCCTGGTACTCGGTCAAGCCTGCGCGATCCAATTCGAAAATCCGAGTTGACAAAGCGTCTAGGAAATAACGGTCGTGGGTAATAAAAAGGACGGTCTTCTTAGAATTTTTCAAAAAGAGGGTCAGCCACTCAATAGTCGCAATGTCCAGATGGTTGGTCGGCTCATCCAAAAGCAAAAGGTCGTGATTGCCAAGTAAGACTTGCGCCAACTGGACCCGTCTTCTTAGGCCACCTGACAATTCCCCAACAGGAGTAGATAAGTCCTGAATCCCCAGCTTGCTAAGAACCGTCTTGACCTGACTCTCAATTTCCCAAGCTTGGAGAGAGTCCATTTCTGCCATGACCCGTTCCAAACGCGCCTGCTTGTCCTCACTATAGTTGAGCATGAGGAGTTCATACTCACGAATGAGCTGGATTTCCTTGAGGTCGCTGGAGAGGACCGTATCCAAAACCGTCTTGCTATCATCAAAATCAGGATCTTGGGTCAAGTAACCAATCTGGTAATCATTCTTAGCTGAAAAGGGACTGACATCCCCATCAAAGCCAGAAACACCAGAAAGAACATCTAAAAGGGTGGTCTTCCCTGTTCCATTGACACCAATCAGACCAATTCTGTCTAGGTCATGGATGATAAAGGAAATATCCTTAAAAACGGTCTTGTCACCGACGGATTTACTTAGTTTTTCAACGATAAAATCACTCATTTTTTCTCCCTCAGATAAGCATGGATGGCTTGACGGTCATTTTCCAATTCTCCATCGACAATGGCATATTCAATCTCTGTTAAAATCTCTCCCAAGTCTGGTCCCGGCTGATAACCATATTCCTTGATCAAAATACCACCGTTGATTTGGATTTCTTTCTTGTCATGAATGGTCAAACTCTGATAGGTTTCTGTGATGGCTTGTGGGTTGACTTCTTTTCCTTGGGCCTGACGAAGATTTTCAGCCTGTAAAAGTAAATCCAAGTCAAAGCGATAACAATCTCGCTTGCTCAATTCTCCCTTTTCACGCAGAGCCAAAATAGTCAGCAAATCCTGAACTTGCTTGGCAAAATGGCGTGAGGTCTTCCAAGCCTTCAAAAATGGTTGCGCATTTTCAATCTCCAAAGCCCACAGTAGAGCCGCCCAGGCTTGCTCTGAAGATTCAAAGGTGAAATCAGTCTCCAAATCAAACAGTCTATTGAGCTTGTCCTGGCTAGCTGCCATATCAGGGAGATAGTCATAAGCTTGACTCTCAATCATGGAAGCCAAGCCCCTTCTCCAAAATGGCGCCAGCAAGAGTTTATCAAACTCAACAAAAGTACGCTCTACAGAAATTTTCTCCAAAAGTGGCGTCAAGGTCTTCATTGCTTTAAATGTTTCTGGC
This sequence comes from uncultured Streptococcus sp., assembly GCA_963542415.1. Classification (GTDB taxonomy): domain Bacteria; phylum Bacillota; class Bacilli; order Lactobacillales; family Streptococcaceae; genus Streptococcus. The sequence continues at coordinate 12,080 of CAUTXU010000018.1, read as the reverse complement.
TCAAGTTCAAAGCCAAGACTGGCCTGAAAACGGAAACCACGCATAATCCGCAAAGCATCTTCGTTGAAACGCTCACTAGCCATTCCAACTGCTCGTAATACTTGGTTTTCCAAATCCTCTAAACCATGGAACAAGTCAACAATTTCTCCTGTCTCGTCCAAGGCAAAGGCATTGACTGTAAAATCACGGCGCTTGAGGTCTTCTTCTAGCGAGCGAACAAAGGAAACCGCACTGGGTCTGCGATAGTCCACATAGACATCTTCTGTCCGAAAAGTAGTCACCTCATACTCCTCGTCCCCATCTAAGACCAAGACGGTTCCATGCTCGATTCCGATATCGGCTGTTCGCGGAAAAATCTGCTTGGTCTCTTCTGGATAAGAAGACGTCGCAATATCCACATCATGGATAGGACGATTGAGGAGGGCATCTCGAACAGAACCTCCAACAAAATAGGCCTCAAAACCTGCTTCTTTAATTTTTTCTAATACTGGTAAAGCCTTCTGAAATTCAGAAGGCATTTGCGTTAATCTCATAATAAGTGTTCTAATCCATAGACAAGCTCATGACGCTTGACAACTTCTTTGATTCCCAAATTCACCCCTGTCATGAAGGAGCTGCGATCATAGGAGTCATGACGGAGGGTCAATCCTTCTCCCTGATTGCCAAAGATGACTTCCTGATGAGCTACCAAGCCTGGCAAACGAACTGAGTGAATCCGCATGCCATCAAAGTCAGCACCACGGGCACCTGCAATCAATTCTTCCTCATCAGGCGCACCTTGCTGGATTGACTCTCGAACTTCTGCCATCAATTCAGCTGTTTTAATAGCTGTTCCACTCGGGGCATCCTTTTTCTTGTCATGATGGAGCTCGATAATCTCCACATTTGGGAAATATTTGGCAGCCTGCGTCGCAAATTGCATGAGCAAGACAGCACCCAAGGCAAAGTTAGGGGCAATCAAGCCACCCAAGTCTTGGGCACGGGAAAATTCTTTTAACTCTGCAATTTCTTCACTAGTAAAGCCTGTCGTTCCAACTACTGGAGCAAAGCCATTTTCAAGAGCAAAGCGTGTATTTTCATAGGCAACAGCTGGTGTAGTAAAGTCTACCCAGACATCCGCTTCAAAGCCTGCTAAATCAGCCTTATCCTTGAAAACAGGAACTCCCTGCCATTCTGACTCAGACTCAAAAGGATCCAAAACGGCTACCAAGTCCAAGTCTGGATCAGCCAAGACCATCTGACAAGCAGCTTGGCCCATCTTTCCCTTAAAACCAGCAATAATTACTCGAATACTCATCTCTACTCCTGTCTAAGATACAAAGGACGTTAGCTGCCCATGAAAAATAGGGAATGGCGCTGACTTTCCATGAAAGGCAAGACAGACATCTTTTTTCAAGAGGCAGGTAGTCCGTGTTCAATTGCTAAGATACAAAGCCTGTAGGAACACATAGTGAAAATAGGAGTTTTGATCAAGAAGTGTCTACTCCTTGGAAGAACTATCTTTTTCACACAGGGTTCCAGGCTTGTTCAACTGCTAACTGCTAACTTCTTAACTAGTATAAAAGCGCCAACTAAATCACTGGAATATAACCCAGAGCAATACTTCCTGACCCTAGGTGTGTCCCAATGACACTACCAAATGTAGCAAGTGAAATATCCGTACCTAGTCCAGATTCAAGCAAGTTCTGACGCAATTCCTCAGCCTTTTCAGGAGCATTTCCGTGAATGACAATGACTCTGTATTGACCTGAAGCTGTTGCTTCCTTGATAATCTCAATTAAGCGCTTGGTTGCTTTCTTTTCAGTACGAACTTTTTCGTAAACTTCAATCACACCTTGGTCATTGAAATAAAGAATTGGTTTAATGCTTAGCAGATTACCCAAAATCGCAGCCCCATTTGAAAGACGTCCACCTTTAACCAAATGGTCCAAATCATCGACCATGATAAAGGCTGACGTACGGCTGATTTGAATAGCTAGCTTATCTTGAATAATAGCAAAATCATCTCCTTGCTCTTGCCAGTTAAAGACACTTTCAACCATGATACCCAGCGGAGCACTTGTAATCAAAGTGTCTGGGAAGGCAATGGTTAAGCCCTCATAATCATCCACCATATACTGGATATTTTGGTAAAAACCTGAAATTCCAGAAGATAGGAAAAGCCCCAAAGCATGGGTATAACCTTGTTCTTTGAGCGAAGTTAAGATCTCATCTAACTTGGCAATACTTGGTTGACTGGTCTTAGGCAATTCAGAAGCCTGAGCCATTTTTTGGTAAAATTCCTCAGCAGTCAGATTGATGCCTTCGACATACTCCTCACCATCAATATTGACAGGAATATCCAAGACAAACAAATCTTCTCTTTGCAAGGTCTCTGCACTGAGATAGGCAGAGGAATCTGTGATAACAGCTAGTTTCATATTAGAACTCCAAATTGATTCCTGGTAAGTCTAATGCAATTTCAGTTACTTCGTAAGTCAAACGGTTGAGCATGTTCAAACATGGACGAGCCAAGGTTTCCACTTCTTCTTGGTTCAATTCACTTGGTTCGTTGACAATACGGCCATCGATATGGTTCACTTGGGAAATCGTTCCACTGATAACAAATTTGTCAAAGACAATCATAAAACTTAAGACAACCACTAAAGATGTCACTTGATTTTCTTGGTCATGTTGGAGCAATTGGAAGTTCACATCCACCTTAGTTTCAGGAGCTCCATTTTCATTTTCCCATTCAAAATTACGCGCATCAAAATGATACTGACTAACAAATTCTTGTTCACGTTTAAGATTCATGTCTTTCTCCCTCGGCTACAATATTATAAGCTATTGTACCATAATTTTTTATTTTCATCTAGTTTTCTAGGATTTAGTCAATCCCGATTTCAGCTCGAACTACGTCTGCGATAGTATCAACATAGTAGTCCACTTCTTCTGTTGTAGGAGCTTCTGCCATAACACGCAAGAGGGGTTCTGTTCCACTTGGACGAACAAGGATACGGCCATTCCCTGCCATTTCTTCTTCCATCTTCTCGATGATAGCCTTAATAGCTGGCACTTCCATAGCCTTTTCCTTCATGGCATTTTCCACTCGGATATTGACTAATTTTTGTGGATAGATGGTTACTTCTGCTGCCAACTCTGACAAGCTCTTACCAGTTTCCTTCATGATTTTAGTTAATTGGACAGCGGATAATTGACCATCACCTGTGGTATTGTAATCCATCAAGATGACGTGACCAGACTGTTCACCACCAAGGTTGTAGCCTGATTTTCTCATTTCTTCAACAACGTAGCGGTCACCAACTGCAGTGACTGCCTTATTAATGCCTTCACGGTCCAAGGCCTTGTGGAAGCCGAGATTGGACATAACGGTTGTCACGATTGTATTTTGAGCCAATTGTCCTTTTTCAGAAAGGTATTTCCCGATGATATACATGATTTTGTCACCATCAACGATATCCCCATTTTCATCAACAGCAATCAAACGGTCACTGTCTCCATCAAAGGCCAAACCGATAGCTGACCCGCTTTCTTTGACCACTTCTTGAAGGGCTTCTGGATGTGTTGAACCAACATTAAGGTTGATATTAAGACCATCTGGTGTTTCCCCTATAACCGTCAATTGAGCACCAAGGTCTGCAAAGATTTGACGGGCACTGGTAGAAGCTGCTCCATTAGCTGTATCCAAGGCAACCTTCATTCCATCAACAGGAGTTCCAGTTGAAACAAGGTAGCCTTCATACTTACGCAAACCTTCTGGATAATCTACCAAGGTTCCCAAGCCTTCAGCACTTGGACGAGGAAGAGTATCTTCCGCAGCGTCTAGCAAGGCTTCAATTTCTGCTTCTTTTTCGTCGTCTAGTTTGAAGCCATCACCGCCAAAGAACTTAATTCCATTATCAAGGGCTGGGTTGTGGCTAGCAGAAATCATGACACCTGCACTGGCTCCCTCAGTTTTAACCAAGTAAGCCACTGCTGGTGTTGCCAAAACGCCTAGTTTATAAACGTGAATTCCCACGGACAGTAGACCTGCCACCAAGGCTGATTCTAGCATTTCCCCAGAAATACGTGTGTCACGTCCCACAAAAACTTTCGGTGCTTCCGTTTCATGTTGACTGAGAACATAGCCTCCAAAACGTCCTAGTTTAAAGGCCAATTCTGGCGTTAATTCTACGTTAGCTTCTCCACGGACTCCATCAGTCCCAAAATATTTACCCATTTTTATAAAATCCTTTTCCTATTTTTAATTCGTTTTTGAACTAGTTGCTTTTGTTGACGAAGATGTCTCCGACGAACTACTTGCACTTGAACTTGGTGCTACTGGTTTTGTAGTGACCTTCATTGTGGTATCAAACGGAGTAATCACTACTGGTAAGACAACCCCATTGCGGTCGATTGCCTGCAAAGGTACCGAACCACTATAGTTACCTGTAATCCGTTCGCTGGTTGGTAAAAGCGCAATAACTTTGTCAATCTTAGCTAATGTTTCTTGGTCAGTTGTGACCGAAACTCGTTCATTTGACACGGTTACACTATCAATTTGTAGCTTGGGATCAATCTGGCTTTGGTCAACTTGTGGCACAACAAGCATCCCATCTCGCTTAACCTTCTTCCCAACTTTCACTGTAATCTTTTGAGGCGTTGCCACAGCGGTCAATCCACTTGGAAGATTTTCAATGTTCAAGGGAACTTCAATCGTTCCAACACTGGCATCCGTCAAATCCGCTGTGACCTTAAACTTACGAGTACTTTCCTGCATTTCGCTGGCCAAGGTCACACGATTGGCACCTGTCAGCACAACTGAAACTTCTGAAGCAAAACCACTAATAAAGTATTGACTATTATCATAATGAATATCTATAGGAACATTTGCTACCGTATTGGTGTAGGTTTCTGATTTGACCTGCCTTACAGTATTATTATTTTGAAAATTGGTCGATGTTGCATAGATAAATAAGACACAAGCAAAAAAGAGAGATGAGATAATATATAAACTATTTTTTCTCATTTTTCCAACCTCCTAGCAAACGGTCCTTGAAACTGACTTTTTCCTCAACAGCTGGCAAAAGAATTGCTCGTAGCTCTGCTTCAAATTCTTCAATCGTCAAGTCGTGCTTGAAAACACCGTTATAGGTAATAGAAATGCCACCTGTTTCCTCTGAGACGATGAAGGTCAAGGCATCCGACACTTCTGATAAACCGATAGCCGCCCTATGTCTGGTTCCAAATTCCTTGGAAATCCCTGTCCTTTCTGTTAAAGGCAGATAGGCAGAAGTCACCGCAATCCGATTTTCTCTGATAATTACAGCACCATCATGTAGGGGAGTGTTAGGAATAAAAATATTGATGAGGAGTTCTGCCGAAATATTGGCATCCAAGGGAATCCCTGTTGCAATGTATTCTTGCAAGGTGCGAACTCGTTGGATGGCAACCAGGGCACCAATCTTACGAGGGCTCATATATTCAACTGACTTGACAAAGGCACGAATCATTTGCTCTTCTGCACTAATTTGACTAGTAGAAAAGAAATCTGTCGCCCTTCCCAAACGTTCCAAACCAGTCCGAATCTCTGGAGAGAAGATAACAACCGCAGCAATAACCCCATAGGTGATAATCTGATTAATCAACCAAGAAATCGTTGTTAAACCAAGGATATTGGCCACAACCTGGGCTAATACAAAGATCACGACCCCTCGCACCAAAATCATAATCTTGGTACCAGCTATCGCTTTTGTAAAACGATATAAAACATAGGCCACAATCAAAATATCAAACACATTGATGGCAATACTCCAAGGACTAGAAAACAAGCTAGTCCAATATTGCAGATTGGATAATTGTTGAAAGTTCATCTGCTGTCTCCTCTCTGTCCAAACACGTTCCTTTCTATTATACCATTTTTCTGACATTTTTTTCCCTATCCTACTTCATTTTAAATTAAGGAAAAATATGATAAAATAAACTGACTAGAAAAAACAAAGGAGAAACCATGTCTCAACTCTATGATATTACCATTGTAGGTGGTGGTCCTGTCGGGCTTTTTGCAGCCTTCTATGCCCACCTACGCCAAGCCAAGGTCCAAATCATCGACTCTCTTCCCCAACTAGGTGGACAACCTGCTATTCTCTATCCTGAAAAGGAAATCCTAGACGTCCCAGGGTTTCCAAACCTGACTGGAGAAGAGTTGACTAACCGCTTGATTGAACAGCTAAACGGCTTTGATACCCCTATTCATCTCAATGAAACGGTTCTTGAGATTGAAAAACAAGATCAAGGCTTTGTCATCACAACTTCTAAAGGAAGTCACCTGTCTAAAACAGTTATCATCGCTATGGGTGGCGGTGCCTTCAAACCACGTCCGCTGGAACTAGAAGGCGTTGAGGGCTATGAAAATATCCACTACCACGTTTCCAACATCCAGCAATACGCTGGTAAGAAAGTGACGATTCTTGGTGGAGGAGACTCGGCTGTGGATTGGGCTTTGGCTTTTGAAAAAATCGCACCAACTACCCTTGTTCACCGCAGAGATAATTTCCGTGCCTTGGAACACAGTGTCCAAGCCTTGCAAGAATCATCTGTAACCATCAAGACACCATTCGTCCCTAGCCAACTCCTTGGAGATGGAAAAACGCTCGATAAACTTGAAATCACAAAAGTCAAATCTGATGAAACAGAAACGATTGACCTAGACCACCTCTTTGTCAACTATGGTTTCAAATCTTCTGTCGGTAACCTTAAAAACTGGGGTCTGGACCTCAACCGCCACAAGATTATTGTCAACAGCAAACAAGAATCCAGCCAAGCAGGTATCTATGCTATCGGTGACTGCTGCTACTATGACGGAAAAATTGATCTGATTGCGACAGGGCTTGGAGAAGCACCAACCGCTGTTAACAACGCCATCAACTACATCGACCCTGAGCAAAAAGTACAACCAAAACACTCTACTAGTTTATAAAAAAGAACCACGAGTCACATAGGATTCGTGGTTTTATAGTTCATATACAATCTTGTTAGCTCATATCTTTCCCTTTTTTAGCAAAAATAAAAATTCCTATCAAACTGATAAAACATGTGATATAATAAGAACGGCACTAACAATACGCCTTGGAAAAGGAGGTATTACAGATGCTAGAACTTCTCAAAATAGTGCTTATCGCAGTCATCGAGAGTATCATCTCATGGCTGGTGACTCGTTGGTTAGACGATCACTTCGACAAGTAACCTTCCTGGTTAGTGCTATCTAACCCAGAAAAAAATCCCCTCGGTATTGCAGTACCGAGGGGATTTCTGTTAGCACTAAAATGCTAGAACTTCTCAATTCCCCTTTATTATCTCACATACTCTATTCAATTGTCAAGAAACAGGTTGATATTTTATAAGTTAGCGATATCAAGCCATTAGAAAAATAGAATCAACCAATCACACTGATAATTCAAGGGAGAATATCTTTATAGTTCATCGGCTAATTTATTTATCTTTCTGAGTCTGTGGTTGACACCACTTTTGGTCAGAGGTGTGCTGAGACTATCTGCTAACTGCTGGATAGAGTAGTCTGGGTGTTGAATCCTCAGTTGTGCCACTTCCTGCAAATCTACTGGTAAATTCTCTAAGCCCATGATATCTTTGATTTTACTAATATTGTTGATAGTCTTCATGCTAGCAGAAACTGTCCGAGCTATATTCGCCGTCTCGGCATTATTGGCCCGATTGAGGTCGTTACGGGTTTCTCGCAAAATCTTAACCCGCTCAAAATCATCACGCGCCTGCATGGCTCCGATGACAATCAAGAAATCCATAATATCTTCAGCTCGCTGGAGGTAGGTCACAGCCCCCTTCTTACGCTCAAGTACCTTGGCATCTAGTAAAAATTGCTGGAGAAGAGAGGCAATCCCTTGCGCGTGGTCCAGATAAACAGAACTGATTTCCAACTGGTACTTGCCTGATTCAGGGTCACGAATACTTCCATTTGCCAAGAAAGCACCACAGAGATAGGCACGGCCTGCTTCCTCGTCTGATAAAATCGCCCCATCAATACCTGTTTCCAGACCAAAAAAGGAGTCGGCCAAGTGCAAATCACTCAGCAGGTCCTGCACCTTTTCATCTGTAAAAACAGTATAGACTCGATTCTTACGAAGATTACTTCTTTGGTGGTGGCGGATTTCCGATTTGATTTCATAGAAATGAAGAAAGGACTCATAGAGGTGACGAGCCAGTTTGGCATTTTCTGTCACGACTGACAAGGTCAAGCCCGAAGTCGAGAGACCGATGCTACCAGACATCTTGATAATGGCAGATAATTCATGCCGGCTCAGATGGTGCTGACCTAGGATTTCTTCTTTTACTGCTACTGTGAAACTCATTTTCTCACCTGTATAATCCGCATCAATTCATCCACAATCAAATCCCCATCGTGGAAGGCGCCTCCATTTTCCAGACGAAGGAAGTTGGATGAAATCACGCGCGGAACTTGCTTACAAAGACCAGCAAAATCATGTTCCACCTGCACCAAGTATTCATCAAACCGGTTGGAATTCATGTATTCCTGAGGTACTTTTTCAATATTCACCAAGACAGTATCGATAAAAGGTCGGCCAAGATGACGATGCAAGACTTCCACGTGATCACTATCTGTAAAGTGTTCCGTCTCCCCACGTTGGGTCATAATATTGCAGACATAGGCGATTTCTGCCTTGGTTTCCAAAAGCGCCTGCCCGATTTCTTTAATCACGATATTAGGTAAAATCGAGGTAAAGAGTGAACCAGGTCCAAGGACAATCATGTCACTTTCAAGAATGGTCTGCACCACTCGACGGCTAGCCAGAGGCGTATCATCGTTGAGAGTATTGGTCACATAAACATGGTCAATCATGCCTGGATGGTCTGCAATATGGCTCTCTCCAGCCACTTCTGTCCCATCCTGAAAGACTGCATGCAGGGTCAAAGGATGGTCGCTGGAAGGATAAATTTTCCCTGTTGTATGGAAAAATTTACTCAGTAACTGCATGGCATTATAGGTCGAACCCTGCATTTCTGACAGACCAGCAATGATGAGATTGCCCAATGGATGGCCAGCAAAGGCTCCTGCATCTTCAGAAAAGCGATACTGAAAGACTTTCTCATAAAACTTAGGCATATCCGACATGGCCACAAGGACATTACGAAGATCACCTGGCGGTGTCAACTGCTGCATATTTTTTCGGAGTTCACCTGATGAACCACCATCATCTGCCACCGTTACGATAGCAGCGATTTCCACATCTTTTTCACGCAGACTTTTAAGAATGACGGGGATCCCAGTCCCTCCACCAATCACCGTTATCTTTGGTTTTCTCATGAACGGTTTACCGTTTCCTTTCTTCGGTCTTTGTCGCGATGCCCTTCATTGACAGGCCAATTCTTGGATAAGTCCTGCGCCAAGCGTTTAGCAAAGGCCACACTACGGTGTTGCCCACCCGTACAACCCATGGCAATGGTTAAAGCTGACTTACCTTCCTTTTGGTAACTTGGCAGAATAGGCTCAATTAAGGCCAACAAATGTTGATAAAATTCTTCTGACTCAGGATGGTTCATGACATAATCATAAACAGGTTCATCCACACCCGTTTGGTTTCTCAATTCTGGAAGGTAATATGGATTTGGCAAAAAGCGCACATCAAAGACTAGGTCCGCATCAATCGGGATTCCATATTTAAAGCCAAAAGACATGACTTCGATACGGAAAGACTGGGCTTGCTCTTGATCTGAAAACTGCTCTGCAATGGTTTTACGCAGCTCACGAGGAGTAAGTTCAGTCGTATCCACCACATTTTGACTCATATTTTTCAAAGGCGCCAAGAGCTCACGTTCCAGCTTGATTCCATCCAAAATCCGTCCATCTGCAGCTAGTGGATGACTCCGTCTAGTTTCCTTGTAACGCGCGACCAATTCCTTATCAGCTGCGTCCAAAAAGAGAATTTTAAAGTCCAGTTCTTCCTTGTTTTCCAACTCATCCAAAACAGTTTGAATCTCTGAAAAGAAAGAACGGCTACGCATATCCACTACCAAGGCCAACTTATGGTCGTCTTCCTTTGTTTCCACCAACTGCAAAAACTTAGGCAAGAGAGCTGGCGGCATATTATCAATAGTAAAATAACCTAGATCCTCGAAGGACTGAATGGCAACTGTTTTCCCTGCACCACTCATCCCTGTCACAATCACCAAGTGAAGTTGTTTCTTTGTCATCTTTTTCTCCTTATATCAAAAGAAGTTTGGCAACACCAAACTTCAACTAGCTTATCCAATCTCTGCGATGACTTCAATTTCGACTTTTACATCACGAGGAAGACGAGCTACCTCCACAGCTGAACGAGCTGGAAATTCCTCTTTAAAGGCCGTTTGGTAAACCTCGTTAAAAGGAACAAAGTCGTTCATATCGCTCAAGAAGCAAGTTGTTTTGACAACATGGTCAAAGTCTGTTCCTGCTTCTGCCAAAATAGCACCAATATTTTTCAAGACTTGTTCTGTCTGTTCTTGGATAGTCTCTCCAACGATTTCCCCAGTTTCAGGAGATAGGGGAACTTGACCACTAGCAAACAAAAGATTGCCAACGATTTTTCCTTGAACATAGGGTCCAATAGCCTTTGGAGCTTTATCTGTATGAATTATTTTTGCCATTTTCTTTTCCTCACAATTTTTCTAAGATTGCATCCCAAGCTTGGTCCATCCCTGCCTTGCTGACAGATGAAAAGAGGATGAAGTCATCACTTGGGTCAAAGTTTAATTTCTTTTTGATTGCTGATTCGTGCTTGTTCCATTTACCACGAGGAATCTTGTCCGCCTTGGTCGCAACGATGATAACCGGAATCTCATAATACTTGAGAAATTCGTACATCTGCACATCATCTGCTGACGGGTCATGACGAAGGTCAACTAAACTGACCACTGCACGGAGATTTTCCCGAGTCGTTAGGTACTCCTCAATCATGCGCCCCCACTTTTCACGCTCTTTTTTGGAAACGCGGGCATAACCATAACCCGGAACATCCACAAAGCGCATCTTATCATCGATATTAAAGAAGTTGAGAAGCTGAGTTTTACCAGGTTTCCCTGAAGTTCGCGCTAGATTCTTGCGGTTCAGCATGGTGTTGATAAAACTAGACTTGCCAACATTTGAACGCCCTGCTAAGGCGATCTCTGGTAGTTCATCCTGCGGATAGTGGGATTTATTGGCCGCACTGAGCAAGATTTCAGCATTGTGTGTATTAAGTTCCATAGTCACCTCTAGGCTGTTTCTAGGATTGGTTTATCCGTTCCATCGACAGCGTCTTTTGTGATGCGGACCAATTTCACATTTTCCTGACTCGGTACTTCAAACATAACATCCAACATGGTTTCTTCGATAATCGAGCGAAGACCACGCGCACCAGTTTTGCGTTCGATGGCTTTATTGGCAATCTCTTGAAGGGCTTCGTCGTCAAATTCCAGCTCAACATCGTCATAAGAAAGCAAGGTTTGGTATTGTTTGACCAAGGCATTTCTTGGTTCCTTCAAGATACGAACCAAGTCATCGACCGTCAATTGCTCAAGAGCTGCAAAGACAGGCAAACGTCCAATCAACTCAGGGATAATACCAAATTTTTGAATATCTTCTGCGATGATTTCTTGCATGTAAGAGCTATTTTCATCAATCGCTTTATTATTTTGACCAAATCCGATGACTTTTTCACCCAGACGTTGTTTGACGATTTCTTCAATACCATCAAAGGCACCACCCACGATGAAGAGGATATTTTTAGTATCCACTTGAATCATCTCTTGTTGTGGATGCTTGCGTCCACCTTGAGGCGGTACGCTAGCAACAGTTCCCTCGATAATCTTGAGAAGGGCTTGTTGCACCCCTTCACCAGAAACATCACGTGTGATAGAAACGTTCTCGCTCTTCTTAGCAATCTTGTCAATTTCATCTACGTAGATAATGCCACGCTCTGCACGCTCGATATTAAAGTCAGCAGCCTGCAAGAGTTTGAGGAGGATATTTTCTACGTCCTCACCCACATAACCAGCCTCAGTAAGAGCTGTCGCATCCGCAATCGCAA